>JBKOZW010000120.1:0-10298 GCA_046726095.1 Actinomycetota bacterium | reverse complement strand
CGGTACTCGCGATCGTCGTCGGGACGGCGATCGGCGTCGTGCCGCTGGGGCTGGTTGCCGCGGCCGGCGCGCGCGAGTCCGTGCCCGCCATGGTCCTGTTCCGGCCGGTGCTCGGCCTCCGCGGCTCGTACCTCCCGTCGGCGGCGAACCTTATCCAGCTCGTCGGATGGACGGCGTTCGAGTTCTGGGCGATGGGGCGAGTCGCGAACTCGGTGTCGGTCGACCTGTTCGGGCTCGACGCACCGTTCGCGTGGATGCTCGTCGTCGCCGCGGTGTGCACGGCGCTCGCGCTCGCGGGTCCGATCTTCACGGTGCGTCGCTGGCTCGAGCGCTTCGGCGTGTGGATCGTCGTTGCCGTCGCGTTCTGGATCACCGCGCGGATCGTGAACGACGCCGCGCTCGGATCGCTCTGGTCGCGGCCGGGGGTGGGAGGGCTGCCGTTCTGGCTCGCGGTCGACCTCGTGATCGCGATGCCGGTCTCGTGGCTGCCGCTCGTGGCGGACTACTCGCGATTCGGCAAGGATCCGCGTCGATCGTTCATCGGGACGGCGGGCGGCTACGCGATCGGCAACGTCTGGTTCTACCTGCTGGGCGCGCTGCTCGTGCTCGCGGCCGGCTCGGGCACCGATGTCCTCGACATCGGCACCTCGATCGCCGCGGCAGCCGGAGGAGCCGTCGCCCTGCTCGCGCTCCTGGTCGGGGAGTCCGACAACGCCATGGCGAACGTGTACTCGGCCGCGATCACCGTCCAGAACGCGCGGCCGGGGTGGTCGCAGCGAGCCCTGATCGTGTCGGTCGGGGCGGCGGGGCTGGCGATCGCCGCGGCGATCGGCAGCGACGCCGCGATCGCGCTCGAGAGCTTCCTGCTGCTGATCGGCTCCGTGTTCGTGCCGTTGTTCGCGGTCTTCCTCGCCGACTGGGGGATCCGGGCGCGGGGTCGGTTCAGCCCGGGCGCGCTGGCCGACGGCGCGCCACCGGGGATCCGGTGGCGCGCCGTCACACCGTGGGCGATCGGGTTCCTGGTCTACCAGTGGTGCGCGCCGACCACGCTCGTGGGCTGGTGGTCGACCGGCCTCGAGCACGTCGTCCACGGGTGGCTGGGGCTTCCCTTCCCTCTGGTCGGGGACGCGGCCCTCGGCGGGAGCCTCCCGGGCTTCGTGACCGCGTTCGTCGTGGCGCTGTTGGTCTTGCCGGGTCGCTCGGCCTAAGCGGGCGGCGGCGCAAGCACGAGCAGGACCACGGAGGGTTCGGGCGAGGCGTTGCGGAGCGTGAGCGACTCCCCGGGCGGGACGAGCACCGACTCCCACTGCGTCATCCGCGCACGGGCTTTTCCGACCTGCGTGGAGACCTCTCCCGCGAGAACCAGGACGAGTCCCTCCGCGTCCGGATCCGACATCGGTCCGATGCCCTGCGACCCCTGGACGCAGACGACCTGGGTGAAGAACCGTTCCGTTTCGTAGAGGACCTCCGTCCTCGCGTCGTCGTCGCCGAAGTGGACGAGATCCGTGACCCGTCGCGTCTTCATCGTCGCGCCGTCGCTCCGGTCGCCATGCGCGGCCAGCCTAGCGGCGCAACCCGTCCCCGCCTCCCAACTAGACTTGGGCGCTCCGCTGCCGACCGCCCGCGCCCGTCACGAGGAGGACCGCCTATGACCACGTTCGCGTTCTCGGCCGAGTCGCCCGCCGACGTCGATGCCCGCTTGCTGATCCTGCCGATGTTCGAGGGTGGCGAGCCGGGCCCCGGCGTCCGCGACCTCGGGCTCGCCGACGCCTACGCGGCGGCCAAGCTCACCGGCAAGAAGGGCGAGGATCTGTTGGTGACGCGCGCCGAGCGCAGTGGCTTCGCGGCCGACGCCGCGCTCCTCGTGGGCGTCGGCCCCAAGGACCGCTTCGACGTCACGACCCTCCGACGTTCGCTCGGCACGGTCGGATCGACCGCGCGCAGGTTCGGGTCGGTCGCGACGACCTTCCCGCTCGCGATCGGCGGGCGTCGAGCGATCGACGGCGTCCAGGCCGCCGCCGAGGGGCTCGGCCTGGGCGCCTATCGGTTCCGCCGCTACAAGACGGGGGACGACGACGGGGAAGCGCTCGATCGGGTCACCGTACTCGGCTCCGCGCGATGGGACGCGAAGGCGGCGCGCGGGGCGGTGAGCCGGGCCGACGTCCTCGTGGACGCCGCCTCCTGGGCGCGGGACCTCGTCAACACGCCCGCCGGCGACCTCCCGCCGGCGGAGATCGCCAAGGCCGCGCAGGCGATGGCGCGGCAGACCGGCCTCACGTGCAAGATCTGGAACGAGAACCAGCTCGCGCAGGGTGGCTTCGGCGGGATCCTCGGGGTGGGGAAGGGCTCGGTGAACCCACCGCGGATGATCGAGCTCACGTACCGAGGCGCCGGCGCCCGCTCGACCCCGATCGCGCTCAGCGGCAAGGGGATCGCGTTCGATTCCGGGGGTCTGTCGCTCAAGGACGCGACCGGGATGGAGACCATGAAGATCGATATGGGCGGCGCCGCGTCGATCCTTGGGACGATGAAGGCGGTCGCCCGGCTCAAGCTGAAGGTCAACGTCATCGCCGCGATCCCCTGCTCGGAGAACATGCCCAGCGGCTCGGCGCAGAAGCCCGGCGACGTGATCACGCACCGCGGCGGGAAGACCTCGGAGGTTCTGAACACGGATGCGGAAGGACGACTCGTCCTGGCCGACGCGCTCGCCTACCTGGCGGAGAAGCGGCCCGACTGCATCGTGGACACGGCGACCCTGACCGGTGCGTGCATGGTCGCCCTCGGCACGGACGTCGCCGGCGCGATGGGCACGAGCGACGAGCTCTCCGCCGAGCTGATCCGCGCGGGCGCGGCGGCCGGTGAGTCGATCTGGCAGCTCCCGCTGTACGCGGACTACCGCAAGCTGATCGATTCGAAGGTCGCCGACATCAAGAACATCGGCAAGCGATACGGCGGCGCGATCACCGCGGCCTGGTTCCTCGCGGAGTTCGTCGGGGACACGCCGTGGGTCCATCTGGACATCGCCGGCCCGGCGTACTCGGAGCACGGGCACGACCTGGGACCGGCCGGCGCGACCGGGATGCCCGTCCGAACCCTCGTGGGCTTCCTCCAGGAACGCGCGAACGGGGCGCGGAAACGGTAGGGGTCGCGACCGTGGCCGACGAGACGGCCGAGCCGCGCACCGGGCCGGTCCTCGGCGTGTTCGCGCACCCCGACGATGCCGAGATCGCCGCGGGCGGCGTGTTGGCCAAGTGGGCCGCGGCCGACCGCGCGGTCCACCTCTTGATCCTCACGAACGGCGATCGCGGTTCGCAGGACCCGAACGCGAGCCGGGGCGATCTGGCCGCGATGCGTCGTCGCGAGACCGAGGAGGCCGCCGATATGCTCGGCCTGACGACGGTGCGCGTCCTGTCGACGCACGACGGCGAGCTCGAGAACACGAGCCTCGTCCGCGAGGCGGTCACGCGCCGGATCCGCGAGGTCCGCGCCGAGACCGTCATCAGCGTCGACCCGACGGCGGTCTTCTTCGAGAACCGCTACTACAACCACTCGGATCATCGAACCGCGGGTTGGATCGCGCTCGACAGCTGCTTCCCCGGGAGCGGCAACCCGCACTTCTTCAGCGAGCACCTGGGCGAGGGTCTGCAGACCCAGGACGTCTACGACGTCTGGCTCGGTTGGTCGAACGAACCGAACCGAACCGAGGACATCACGGGGTTCTTCGACACCAAGATCGCAGCGCTCGCGAAGCACGACAGCCAGCTCACCGAAGGCATCCGTTTCTTCGACGAGTTCCTCCGCAAAGAGGCCGTGGAGTCCGGCGGGAAGATCGGCGTGGAGCATGCCGAAGAGTTCCGCGTGCTCGATCTGAGCTGACGGTCACGATGAGTGAGACGAAGGACCGCGCGCGGCGCTGGTTCGACCGCCGAGCGGGGGGCTACGAATCGGGCGTGACGTCGCGCTGGCGCAACCCGGTGCAGCGGGCGTCCCTCGAGGCGCTCGAGCTGGGCGCGGACGACGCCCTCCTTGACGTCGGGTGCGGCACCGGCGCCGCGTCCCGGTTGGCTTCACCGGTCGCGAAGACGGTGGTCGGCGTGGATCTGTCCGGCAGGATGATCGACGAAGCGACCTCTCTCGCGGCCGGGCTCGACAACGTCCGGTTCCAACGCGCGGATGCGGATGCGCTGCCCTTCGCCGACGGTGCGTTCACCGCGGTGCTCTGCTCGAACTCGTTCCACCACTATCCGAACCCGACCCGGGCGGTCCGCGAGATGTCCCGCGTCCTCGCGGCGGGAGGTCGGATCGTGATCGGCGACGCATGCTCCGACCTCTGGACCACCCGTCTCGCGGACCTGGTCCTGCGTCGGATCGAGCCGGGACACGTCCGGCTGTACCGGTCCGAAGAACTCGGTGGGTTCGTGCTCGGGTCGAGCTTCTCGAAGGTGCAGCTCAAACGCCTCACCGGCGGCGGTTCCGCGATCGTCCGCGGCGTCCGCTGAGCGATGGATGCCCCTCTTGCGTGTGGGCCGTGAGGGCCCCTAGGCTGCGCAAGGGAAACCTTGGGGAGCGCAAGGGAAACCTTGGGGAGGGCGTCATGAAGAAGGGCGTCGTCGCAGCATCGGTCGTCGTCTCGTTGGTATCCATGCTCGTCCTCGTGCCGGTCGCTCGAGCCGCAGCCACGTACCGGTTGCAGCTCGACGCGAAACCACCCGCCGGCGAGCCATGGTCGTTCCTTCGTTTCTTCCCGGGCGGAACGCTCAAGGTGCATCAGGGCGATACGGTGGACGCCGCCTGGGCGGGGGTTGGAACCCCCCATACGGCAACCGCGATCCCGGCCGGGAACGCGAACGCCTGGCGGGCCAACAACCAGGGACCCGGCGGACCAGCGAACCCGGCGATCTATCCGTGGGCGGTTCAGGTCCCTGACGTCACCGTCGGCGGGGACGACGACGAGATCGACCTGAACCCCGCGGTCGGGGCACCGTCGGATCCGAGCTGTGGCGCCTCGCTGAACCCGTGTGCCTTCGACGGAACCTCCGTGGTCAACAGCGGGCTCCTGTTCTCCGATCCGACCGACCCGCCTCAGTACTTCGTGAACGTCACCGCTCCCGCCGGGCGGTACAGCTTCGTGTGCCTGGTGCACCCGGGGATGCAGGCCCATCTGCAGGTCGTCTCGGACCTCACGACGATCCCGACCCCCGAGGACGTCGCGGCCACCGCCAAGCAGCAGGTCCGGCAGGCTCGGACGAGCGACGGTGAGATCGCCGACGACCTCGCCCAGACGATCAAGCGGACCCCGGACGGCGATCACACCCGCGTGACGATCTGGGCGGGCGGCTTCTGGAACCAGGTGAGCGCCGACGAGTTCCCCAACCGGAAGATCCGGATGCATGTCGGCGATCGCCTGAGGGTCCTGGGCAACTTCGAGATCCACACGGCGACGTTCCCCGCACGATCGGCGGCAACCGTCCCGTTCATCGTGACGCAGTGCGAGGTCGCGGGGCCGGATCCACCTGCGTCTTCCCCCGCGGATTGCGCGGCGCCGACCGACTTCCAGCTCGTCTTCAACACGAAGGCGATCGCGCCAACCGAATCGAACGCCTTGCGGGCACGACGTCGGTTCGTGAACTCGGGCTTGATCGTGTGGGGCCAGTCGCACGACTTCGTCGCTGCACGGCCCGGGACCTACACCTTCGTGTGCTTGGTCCACGGCCCGCAGATGAGCGACACCGTGGTCGTGAGCTAGGGACGCGCTCGTCGTCCGCTGACGAGGTTCGTCGCTACTCCTTCACGCCGATCGCGAGCAGCACGTCGCGGCGGTCGTGGAGCGGATCCGGGAAGCGATCGGCGAATACCGCCCGTGCGCGGTCCCGGAAGGCGGACCAGCCGTCGGGCCCGAGCATCTCCTTCGCGAACCGCCCGACCGCCCAGACCTCGAGCCCGTCGAGGTAGTCGTCCAACGGGTAGCGCCATTCGTAGGTCGCGGGCTCGGTGCGGACGTGGCGTAACCCTGCCTCGTGGAGCGTCTCCTCGAGGGCCACGCGGCTGGTGAAGCGGTCGTGGTTGGGGATCGCGCGCGCTACGGACGGCTCGAGCAGCTCCCTGGGGACCACGTCGGTCACGAGCTCCAGCCACGCGTCGCCGAAGGCGTCACGCCGATCGGCCCAGCTGGTGAACGCGACCGTGCCGCCTGATCTGGTCACTCGTGCGATGTCGAACAGCGCCGTGTCGACGCGCGCGAAGTGCGCGAGGACGAAGGTGCCGGCGACGACGTCGAACGTCCCGTTCCCGAACGGAAGGTCGATGGCTTCCGCCGCGGCGAGCTTGAGCTCGGGGTGCGCCGCGTGCCCGACGCGCAGCATCTCGAGCGAGGCGTCGACGCCGACGGCGTCGGCGCCGAGCGAGCGCGCGACCTCGGCCGCGACGCCGGTGCCGGTTCCTACGTCGAGCACGCGTTGGCCGGCGTGCACGCCGGCCAACGCGAGCAGGTCCCGCGCCGGCTCGGCGAACCGCGGCGCGTGGACGCGCTCGTACGTTCGGGCGACGTCGTCGTAGGAGCGCCAGTCGTCCATGGGCGGCAAGGCTACCCGGGGCGGCCGGGAACGGCGGTCACGCCCGGCCCGATAGCCTTGGGCGCCATGTCGGAGCGCGGCGCGTGACGGGGATCGCGGGGGTCCTCGCGCTCATCCTCGCGGAGACGGTCGCCGGCGCCACGACCTTCACGTGGATCTCTCCGCTCTGGAACGAGACCAAGCGCTCGTACTTCACGCTGTGGACGGCGCTCGCCGCGGCCCTGTTCGCGTGGCCGGCGTGGCTCACCGCGTCCTCGGCGTCGATCGCGGGTGACGACGCGGGCACCTGGACCGTTCGGCTGACCCTGGCCGGGGCGATCATCGTGACCCTCGCGTTCATGGCCTTCGTCCTGCGGCGACCCGTCGTGGGAAGGGCGCTCGGGCTGATCTCGGTCCCGGTGTCGGTCGCCGCGCTCGCCGCGGCCGCGGGGGCTGGACGCCAGGGGCACGCGGTCTCGCTGTTCCAGCTCGCGGCCGGCGCGGCGTTCCTGGGCGCGGCCTACGACGGGTTGTTCCTTGGGCACTGGTACCTGACCGATCGCAGGCTGAGCCGCCGACCGATCGCCCGGGCCACGGTCGTCCTGATCGTCGCGACGTGCGTCGAGATCATGGCGATCACCACGAGCGGGTTCGAGGGCACCACGTCCTCGGCGGCGCTCAACCCGCTGCTGACGACCGGCGCGCTCGCCCCGTGGATCGCGATCGGGATGGCCGCGGCGACCCTGCTGATCGCGGCGCTCGTGCACGCCGCGCTCAGGGGTGAGCGCGCCTCCGCCGTCCAGTCGGCGACCGGGTTCTACTACCTCGCCGTCGTGACGGCGTTCACGGCCGAGATCGCCGTGAAGACCCGGTTCCTTCCGGGCTAGGGTTCGGCGATGCGAGCGTTCGCGATCGTCGTCGGGGAGATCGCCCTCATGGCCGCCTGGTGGGGCGTCTCCACCCGACGGAGAGACCTATGGCACGTGATCCCCCTGGTCCTCGCCGTCCTGGGGGTCGCCGCCGTCGTCCTGGCTCCCGACGCGCACGCGACGGTCTCGGACGCGTGGGCCGCCACGGTCGGCGCCGCGACGGGGATCGCGCTGTTCGTCGCCACGCGGATCTTCGTCGCGATCGCGATCCACTGGCGGCCGTTCGCCCGCCACGTGATCGATGCGTACCGTGAGGCCGCCGAGGAGCCGTTCGTCCGGTCGCTCGTCTTGTCGTTGCTGGTCTCCGTCCCCTCCGAGGAGTTCTTCTTCCGCGGTTTGACGCAGCGAACGCTCGCGGGGACCTGGCTGGGAGCGGGTGGCGCCGCGCTCGCGACGCTGGTCCTCTACGTCCTCGCGAACCTCCCGAGCAGGTCGCTCCCGATCGTCGCCGGGGCGATCGTCGGCGGCGCGGTCTGGGGAGCGCTCGCGTGGTGGTCCGGGGGCATCATCGCCCCGCTCGTCAGCCACATCGCCTGGACGGGGCTGATGCTGGTGCTCCCGCCCCGCGTCGAGGCCGCCGAGGCGGTCCCGTGAGCTTCGTGTCGACCGCCGTCCAGGGGGTCCTGGAAGAGGGGCAGTTCTGCGCGGTCGCGGCGTCCACGCCGAACGGCCCACATTGTACGCCGCTCGTGTTCGCGTACAGCGGCGCGCGGGTCTGGCTCACCACCTCACGCCGGTCGGTCAAGGCGAGGGCGTGGCGGATCGACGCAACGACCGCGGGGTTGATCCGACAGGGGGAGCTCGCGGTCACGTTCACCGGAACGGTCAAGACGTATGACGCGCTCGACAAGCGGACATGGGGGGCGGCGGTCGCGGGCGCGACCTCGATCGCGCGCGCGACCGCCGGGTTCAGCCGGAAGAACGCACGCTTCTTCGCGGGCTACGCGTTCGACGCGCGGCAGATCCCGTTCGCGTGGACCCCACCGGGCAGGGTGTTCGTGGGCGTCGACCTGGAGCGCGTCGCGCTCGTCGACGACGACGGCGTCCAGGAGGGTCGCGGCCGGTGGGGCGGCGAGGTGCGCTCGCACGGGACGTTCCGCCGCCCGTCCTCGGGCGCCGATCCCCTCGCGGCGCTGCCGCAGGACGTCATCGGCGCGATCGGACGCGAGGGCAACGGGGCCCTCGCGATCTCCGGCGAACGGGGGCTCACGGTGCTCCCGGTCCGGTGGCGCGCGGAGCCGACCGCGCTGTACGCCGCACTCCCCGCCGAGACCCTCTCGCTCGCGGGCGCGGACCGCGACGCGCAGGTCGCCCTCACGATCGACACACCCTCCGCGTGGCGCGCCCGGGACATGGTCGGCGCGATGATCCAAGGCGTGGGGGAGTTCTTCGTCGACGGCGAGGTCGGCTCGGGCGCGAAGACGATGCGGACCCTCGCCGGCGGCATCTCGCCGGCGGCCGGGGCGCTCGTTCGGATCGCGCCGCGGCGCGCGGTGTGGTGGAAGGGCTGGACGAGCGGGAGCACGGTACCGGGATGACGAGCGCCGAGTGTTCGGTCGAGGTGGACGCGCCGCCCGAAGCGGTGTGGGAGGTCACGAGCGATCCCCGCAACCTTCCGCACTGGGACCGTCACATCGTCGCGGTGAAGGTGCCGTCCTCGGGACTCCACGTCGGCTCTCGTTACGAAGCCGTGATGGGCTTCGTGGGCGTGCGTGCGTCCGTCCCGTGCGAGGTCCTCGAGTGGGAGCCGCCGTGGCGGGCGAAGCTGGACCTCGGCGGGGTCCTGAACGCGACGGTCACGACCTCGATCGCCTCGTTGCCCTTCGACCGGAGCCTGCTGCGGCACCAGGTCGACTACGTGTTCCGCGGCCCCCTCGGGAGGTTCGCCGCGGCGAGCGTCAACGCGGTGGGTGGAGCCTCCTACGCACTCCGTCGCGGGACGTGGGCCCAGAAGCGCGAGATCGAGGCGCGGGCCGCCGCGCGCTAGCCGTCCTTGGCGCGCCGCTCCAAGCGGCGGCGGCCGCGCGCCGCCGCCACCAACCACCCCGCGAGGAATCCGAGCACGGCGACCACGACGAGCAGGATCCAGAGGGGATACATCCCGTCGAAGAACAGGAACTGGATCTGTGTCCGTTCGCCGTTCTGGAGCACGAAGAACAGCACGACGAGAACGAGCACACCGGCGGCGATCAGCTTCAGGCTCGGTCCCTCGCGCCGCTCCACCCAGTCCTTGCCGCCGGGATCCCCGTCATCGCCCATGTCGTCGCGTCTGCGCACGTCCCGCCTCCTCCGTTCCCCCGCGGACTGACACCGCCTCCGCAATCTTGCATCATCGGCCGCCGTGGGGGTCGGGAGGGTCGTCTGGGCGGGCGCGCTCGCGGGCGGGGCGTGCGTGATCGGGTTGGGCGCGATCAAGGGCGAGGACGGCCCGGCGGTGGACCGCGAGCTCTTCGAGGTCGTGAACCGCGGACACGGCCTCGGCGCGGACGGCCTGTTCACCGGCATCACCGAGCTCGGCTCGTACTTCGCAGCCGCGTCGGCCGCGGCGATGCTCGCGGGGGCGGGGCGGCGCCGAATCGCGCTCCGCGCGCTCGCTGCCGCCACCGCCACCTGGTTGCTGCTCCAGGGCATCAAGCGGGTCGTCGACCGGCCGCGCCCCTGCGACGCCGATCCGGATGGGGCGCGGGCGTTGATCGCCCGCCCGAACGGCACCTCCTGGCCGTCGTCGCACCCTGCGATCCTGACGACGTTCACGCGGGTGGCGGCGCGCGAGCTCGGGCTGCGCCCGAGCTCGCGCGCGGCCCTTTCCGCCCTGGAC
>JBKOZW010000119.1:0-4686 GCA_046726095.1 Actinomycetota bacterium | reverse complement strand
CCGACGCGACCGCCCACGCCGCACCCGCCGAGCACACCAGCACCGGTCTGCCGAGCACCAAGCTGGCGATGTGGATGTTCCTGGCCTCGGAATGTCTCCTGTTCGGTGCGCTGATCACCACGTACGTTCTCTACCGCGGCTTCAGCACCACTCCGCCGTACCCGGAAGAGATCTTCGACATCGCGTACACGTCGGTGTCGTCGTTCGTGCTGCTCGCGAGCTCGTTGACGATGGTGCTGTCCCTGGTCGCCGCGGAGAAGCGCGACTTCGCGCGGATGCGCCTGTGGTTGGTCGCCACGGCGCTGCTCGGGATGACCTTCGTCGGCGGCCAGGTCTACGAGTTCACGAGCTTCTACCACGAGGGTCTAAAGATCGGCGGGGCGGGGAGCAACCTGTTCGGGACCACCTTCTTCACGCTCACCGGGTTCCACGGCGTGCACGTGACCGTCGGCATCCTGATGCTCCTATCGCTCGTCGGGATGTCCTGGGCGGGCCGGCTCCCCGACGACCAGGCGTTCCCGGTCGAGATGGTCGGGCTCTACTGGCACTTCGTCGACATCGTGTGGATCGTGATCTTCACGGTCGTGTACCTGATCCCGCAGGCGAAGCCGGCGGGGTAGGCAGGCGCGATGCGAGAGCTCGACGAGTTCCACGAGGAGGCCGGTCAGCGCGGTCTGGCAGACCCGCGCGAGACCGGACACGCGCGCCATACCCATCCGAGCGCGAAGGAGTACGTCCGGATCGGGATGATCCTGGTCGTCCTCACGGGGATCGAGGTGTGGATCAGCTACTCGGGACTCCCGCACGGACTGATGATCGGGCTCCTGTTCTTCTTCGCGTTCGTGAAGTTCGCGCTCGTGGTCATGTGGTTCATGCACCTGCGGTTCGATGACGTGCGGTACTCACGCTTCTTCATCATGGGGTTCGTGGGGGCGTGCATCCTGTTCCTGGTCGTGCTGCTCCTGTTCAAGACCTTCGCGGGAGGCTGAAGGTGTTCCCTCCCTGGCGGTTGCATCTGGATGTCTGGGTGGTGCTCGGTTCGCTCGCGGCCGCGTACCTGATCGCGTGCCGTCGGCACGCCGAGCGCACGGGACTCCCGGTGTCCCAGCACGCGCGGCGCCTGTTCCTCGGCGGCGTTGGCGTGCTCCTGGTCGGGTCACTCTGGCCGATCCACGACCTCGCGGAGCGCTCCCTCTACCTGGTGCACATGTGGCAGCACATCCTGTTCACGCTGGTGGCGGCTCCCTTGCTAGTCGCCGGGACGCCGGCGTGGCTCTGGCGTGATCTGCTCCGATGGCCGGCGGTACGTCACGCGTGGCGCTTCCTGACGCGGCCGCTCCCGGCGACGATCCTGTTCAATGCGGTCCTCCTGTTCACGCACTGGCCGGCCGTGGTCACGCTGTCCGTGCAGTCCGAGCTCGCGCACTTCCTGCTGCACGCGCTGCTGCTCGGGTCCGCCGTCGTGATGTGGTGGCCCGTGGTGTCCCCGCTCCCCGAGATGCCGCCGCTGTCGCCACCGGGTCAGATGCTGTACCTGTTCGTCCAGTCGCTGGCGCCGACGATCCCGGCCTCGTTCCTCACGTTCGGGCACACGCCGCTGTACCCCGTCTACGCGACGTTCCCGCGCGTGTGGGGGATCTCGGCGATGACCGACCAGATGATCGCGGGCCTGTCGATGAAGATCGTCGGCGGCGCGATCCTGTGGACGGTCGTCACGTTCGTCTTCTTCCGGTGGGCGAGGCGCGAACGCGACGAGGGATGGGACGCGCTGCAGTGGCGTGACGTGGACGCGGAGATCCGCGCAGAGGTGAGCAGGTGAACGACCATCCGCCCGAGTCGCGAGAGCGGCTCCTGTGGCCGATCGCGATCCCCTTCGTCGCACTCGTCGTGATCGGGGCCGTCCTGTACCTGTTCTCGCGGATCCTGCTCCGCGTGACGCCCACGGCCGCGACGATCACGGCCCTGGTCGTCGCGGCCTCGATCCTGGGCGTCGCGGCGCTCGTCGCGAGCCGTCCGCACGTCTCGGGCGCGTCGCTGGTGTCGATGGTCGGCGGTGTCGCCGGGATCGCGATGTTCGCCGGCGGTCTCGCGCTGATCCTGGGAGCGCCGGCCGAGGAGGTCCAACCCGTCGTGGTCCAGCTGGCGGCGCCGGTCGGTGCGTCGACCAAGGGGTTCGAACCGAACGAGCTGTCCGCGCCCGCGAACTACCCGTTCACGATCGCGTTCGCGAACGACGACACGGGGATCCAGCACAACGTCGTGGTGACGCAGGAGGAGACCACGGACCCCGCGGGGGCGATCGCGACCGGCGCGCCGGTGGTCGGTCCGGCGAACGCCGACGTGCCGGTGTCGGGTCTCGCGCAGGGCTCGTACTTCTTCTTCTGCGAGTTCCACCCCGAGAAGATGACCGGCGCACTCACGGTCGCGGGGCCGCCCCCGGCGGCCGGCGCCCCGGCGGGGCCGGTCCTCACGGCAACCGACCCGACCGCATTCTCTCCCAACTCGATCGACCTCCCGGCCGGGCAGCCGGCGACGATCACGTTCGACAACGAAGATGCGGGAGTCACCCACAACCTTGATGTCTACTCCGACAAGGAGTACACACAGTCGATCGCGAAGACGCCCGACGTGCCCGGCATCAACTCGGCACAGCTTGCGCTCCCTGCCCTCAAGCCGGGCACGTACTACTTCCGTTGCGATATCCATCCTGTGATGACGGGCACGATCACCGTGTCGGGCGGCGGCGGGGGCGGGGGCGCCTTGGGCGGCCCCTCGCCGCCGGGCCCATCACCGAGCGCTGGACCCAGCCCCGGCGGTTGATCCGCGTTCGCTCGGGTGGTCTCGCGATACCGTGACGTCGATGCGCGTCCGTCTCCTCCTGGTCCTCGCCGTTTCCCTCGTCGCCTGCTCATCGCCATCGCCGACAGGCGGCACCGTTCGGGTCGAGGATCGGCCGTTGCCCGAGCTGGCGGGGCAGGGGATCCATGGGGGACGCCTCTCGTCGGGCGACCACTATGGACACGTGCTCGTCGTGAGCGTCTGGGCGACGTGGTGCCACGACTGTGAACGCGACCAGCCCGGATTCGTGAACGTGGCGCGGCGCTACGAAGCGGATGGGGTTCGGTTCCTGGGGGTCGACACGTTGGAGTCGAGCACGGCCCAGTCCTCGGAGTGGATCCGGCGCTATCAGGTTCCGTACCCGAGCATCCAGGATCCGTCCGGCCGGTTCGCCGCGAGCCTGGGGTACGTCGGGATGCCGGCGACCTACGTCGTGGACCGCGAGGGCACGATCCGGTTCTCGATCGTCGGTGCCGCCACGAGCGAGGCGACGCTGTCGGGTCTGATCGATCAGGTGCTCGCGGGGAGCGGGTCGGCAACGCCGTCGACTTCGTCGAGCGGCTCGACGACCGGCTAGACGAGCGCGTCGATCGCCACCGCGGCGAACAGCGCCCCCAGGTAGAGCACCGAGAACTTGAACAACCCCCAGGCCTTGGCCGCGGACGGCTCCCGCCACAGACGCAGGGCACGGAAGACGAATGAGCCTCCCAGGACGACCGCGGTGGCCAGGTAGATCGGCCCCATCGACGCGACGGGGACGAGCACGAGGGTCGCCGCGAACAGCACGAGCGAGTACAAGAAGATCTGGCGCCGCGCCTCCTCCTCGCCGCGGACCACCGGAAGCATCGGGATCCCTGCGGCCGCGTAGTCGTCGCTGACCCGGGTCGCCAGCGCCCAGAAGTGGGGCGGCGTCCAGAGGAAGACGATGCCGAACAGCACCACGGCGGGCCACCCGATCCCGCCCGTGACGGCCGCCCACCCGACGAGCACGGGCACGGCGCCCGCCGCGCCGCCGATCACGATGTTCTGATCGGTCGAGCGCTTGAGCCACATCGTGTACACGAAGACGTAGAACGCGATCGCGGCGAGCGACAGCGTCGCCGCGAGCACGTTCACGGTGAGCGCCAGGAACGTGAACGACACGGCGGCCAGTACGAAGCCGAATCGGAGCGCGGCGTCGGGCTGGACGGCGTGTTGCGGGATGGGACGTCGCCGGGTGCGCCGCATCACCTCGTCGATGTCGCGGTCCAGGTACATGTTGCACGCGTTCGCAGCGCCGGCGGCCATCGTGCCCCCGAGGAGCGTGGCGATCACGGCCCAGGTGCCCGGGAGGCCGCCCGCGGCAAGGATCATCGGCGGGACGGTCGTGATCAGCAGCAGGACGATGATGCGCGGCTTGGTCAGTCCGACGTACGCGCGCACCGTGTCGCCGAGGCTCCGCGGCGCGGGCGTGTCGGTCGAGCCCACGTCGACCTCGGCGAGCCGGACGAGGTCGTCCGACGGCTCGTGCCGCGCGACCACGGCTAGCGCGACGACGGCCGTCCAGATCAGGGCGGAGATCCCGACATGGGCGGCGCGAGCCCACGTCGCGAGCTCCGTGACGACGTTGAGACCACCGAGGGCGATCTGGATGGCGATCAACACGAGGGCGACCGTCGACAATTGAACCAGACGTGCCGACCGGGGACGCATCGTTCGAGCGCGGACCGCGCACCAGGCGACCAGCGACGTCACCACGATCGCGAGCACGCGGTGGGCGAACATCGGTCCGGCCCCGGGTTGGGACAGGTCCGGCAGCAGCCGTCCACTCATCAGCGGCCAGTCGCGGAAGGCCAGCCCCGCGCCTTC
>JBKOZW010000118.1:0-3860 GCA_046726095.1 Actinomycetota bacterium | reverse complement strand
GCGGGGAACTCGCCGCGCTCGTACCAGTCCTCCACCTCCGGCAGGATCCGGTCGCGGACCCACTCGCGGGCGAGGTCGCGGATCTGGCGCTCCTCGTCGGTGAGCTGGGCTTCCAGGTCGAGCAGGTCGAGGGGCTTGAGGTCGGTCATCGGTCCTCCTTGGGCTCCTCGTCGATGGTCCCACGACCGGAGGTGTTCGCGCCGCCTCCGCGACCGAGGACCTCGCGGGTGTGCTCGCCGAGCCGAGGCGGGGCGAGGTCGTAGCGGACCGGCGTCGCCGACAGCCGGATCGGGTTGGCGACCGTGTCGACCTCGATCTCGTCGCGGCGCGTCAGGGTCGCGACGGGATCGAGGTCGACCGCCCGGGCGTAGTCGAACGCCTCGGCCACGTCGTGGACGACGCCGCACGGGATCCCCTCCGCGCGCAGCGCCGCGACCCAGGAGGCCGCGGTCCCGCCGCGGAGGCGAGCCTCGAGGGCTTCGACGAGCGCGTCGCGGTTGACGACGCGGCCGGCGTTCGTGACGAACCGCTCGTCGTCGGCGAGCGACTCATCGCCCAGCACGCGGCAGAAGGTGCGGAACTGTCCGTCGTTGCCGACCGCGATCACGATCGGCACATCCCTGGCGGCGAGCGTCTCGTACGGCGCGATGCTCGGGTGACGGTTCCCCATCCGCCCCGGCACGACCCCCGCGGTCAGGTACCCGCTCGCCTGGTTCGCGAGCGCGAACAGCGTCGTCGACAGGAGGTCGAGCTCGACGAGCTGACCCTCGCCGGTCCGCTCGCGGTGCCGGAGCGCCGCCAGGATCCCGATCGCGGCGTGCAGCCCGGCCATCACGTCGACGAGCGCGACGCCGACCTTCCGGGGCTCGCCGTCGGGATCGCCGGTGATGCTCATCAGGCCTCCGACGGCCTGGGCGAGGAAGTCGTAGCCGGGAACGTCGCCACGGCCGATCCCAAGGATCGTGCAGTAGACGACGCCCGGGTTCACCTCGCGCACGGACGGCTCGTCCAGGCCGAAGCGCCGCGTCACCCCGGGTCGGAAGTTCTCGATCAGGACGTCGGCGCGACCGGCCAGGTCGCGCGCGGCGCTCAGATCGTCGGGATCGGTGAGATCGAGCGTCACGCTCCTCTTGTTCCGGTTGAGCCCGAGGTAGTAGCTCGACTCGCCGTCGGGCGCCCACGGCGGTCCCCAGCGGCGGGTGTCGTCTCCGTTCGGGTGCTCCACCTTGACGACGTCTGCGCCCAGATCGCCCAGCAGCATCGTGGCGAGCGGCCCCGCGAGGACGCGGGAGAAGTCCGCGACGAGGACGCCGTCGAGGGAGCGCGCTGGCCGCTCGGACACGCGCAGACCGTATCGCGTGCGATCTCACGGCGGAGCGACGGGTAGGCTGCCGTCGATGGACGTGGTCGTGTGCACGAAGTACGTGCCGAGCGACACGCCGACGCTCGGCCCGGACCACCTGGTCGTGCGGAGCGGCGTCGACGGCATCCTCGATCCCGGCGACGAGTACGGTGTCGAGCTCGCCCTGCAGCTCACCGAGCGGCACGGCGGCGGGGTCACGGTCGTCTCGATGGGTCCCGACGACGCCGGACAGGCGATCCAGCGCGCCCTCGCGATGGGGGCGCAGCGCGGGATCCACGTCGTTGATCCCGCGCTGCGCGGCGCCGACGCGCTGGTGACCGCCCGCGTGCTCGCGGCCGCGATCGGCCGTGCTCCGTTCGACCTCGTCGTCGCCGGTGTGGAGTCGACCGACGGCTACACGGGGACGGTTCCGGTCACGATCGCCGAGCTGCTGGGCGTCGCGAGCGTGACGGCGATCCGGAGCCTGGAGCCGTCCGACGGGGGCGCTCGCATCGAACGCATGACCGAAGGCGGCTTCGACGTCTACGAATGCCCCCTCCCGGCGGTCGTCACGGTGACCGCCGGCGCCGTCGAGCCGCGATACCCGAGCCTCAAGGGAATCATGCAGGCCAAGCAGAAGCAGGTCGACCGGCCGTCACTCGCCGACCTGGGCGTGTCGGACGTCGCGGCGACGCAGCGCGTGACGTCCGTGACCGACGCGCCTGCGAAGGGCGGCGGCCAGATCGTCCAGGGCGACGAGGCCGTCGAGCGGATCGTCGAGCTCCTGGCAGAGGCGAAGGTCATCTGATGATGGCTGGCGCCTGGGTCTACGCGGAGATCGCGCCGGACGGACCGCACCCGGTGGCGTTCGAGCTCCTGGCGCACGCTCGGTCGTTCGGCAAGCCCGTCGCCGCCGTGGCGCTCGGGCCGGGCGCCGTGGCGGGCGCCGACGCCTTGGGGGCGCACGGCGCCGCGACCGTGTACGCATCCGATGATCCGGTCTTCGCCGAGCATCCGGGGCGCCCCGCCGCCCATGTCCTGGCCGGGCTCGTCGCCGAGCACGCGCCCGACGTGGTGCTGTTCGCCCAGACCTACGACTCGCGCGACGTCGCCGGCAGGCTCCAGGCGCGCACTGGCTCGACCCTGATGGCGAACGCGAACGCTGTGAGCGACCCGCGGCACGCGCGCGCCGAGATCTTCGGTGGCACGCAGGTCGTCGACGTCGAGCTCGATGGCCCGTCTCCGACGATCGTCCTGCTCCGACCCAAGTCGATCGCGGCCGAACCGAGCGGGGGCGCGGCCGACGTGATCACGGTCGACGTCGACGTCCCCGACGACGTCAGGGGCGCTCGCGTGGTCGAGCGCCACGAGGAACAGGCGAGCGGCCCTCGGCTCGAAGACGCGAAGGTCGTGCTCGCCGGCGGGCGAGGTCTCGGTGGGCCGGACGCGTTCGCGCTCCTGGACGAGCTCGCCTCGACGATCGACGGCGCGGCGGTGGGCGCGTCGCGGGCCGCCGTGGACGCCGGATGGGTCCCGTACAGCTACCAGATCGGGCAGACCGGCAAGACGGTGAAGCCCGACGTCTACCTGGCGGCGGGGATCAGCGGCGCGCTCCAGCACGCCGTCGGGATGAAGGGGGCCAAGCGCATCGTGGCGATCAACAAGGACGCCGACGCCCCGATCCTCACGATGGCCGACCTCGGGGTGGTCGGCGACCTGTTCCAGCTCCTCCCCGCCCTGACGCAGGAGATCCGCCGATGGCGAGGCTCGTGAGCGCCCTCGCTCTCGGCGCGCTCGTCGCGCTGTCCACGGCTCTGTTCTGGCGGCGCGCCCGCGCGCGGCTCGAGGTCCTGCGCGCGGCGAGGGCCTCCACACGGTCGGACCATCCGGCGACGCGGGCGCGCCGCGAGCTCTCCCACGTGCTCGGCCAGCGCAAGCTCTTCCAGAAGGCGATACCCGGGCTGATGCACGCGTTCATCTTCTGGGGGTTCCTGGTCCTGCTCCCCACGATCGTCGAGGCGATGATCTCGGCGATCGACCGCGACGCGACCCTCCCGTACCTCGGCCACGCGGCATGGTTCGCGTTCCTCCAGGACCTGTTCGCGACGCTCGTGGTGGTGGGCGTCGCCACGGCGTTCTTCATCAGAAAGGTCCAACGCCCCGACCGCTTCCGCGGATCGCACATGGAGGAGGCCGACCGGATCCTGCTGACGATCCTCGGGATCGTGACGACCCTGCTCTTGTGGAACGCCGCACGGATCGCGCTCGGGATCGCAGACCACCCCTCGGCGGCACCGGTCGCCGACGCGCTGTCCGACCTCTTCGGCGGCGGGCCGAGGACCCGGGCCGCGGAGCGGATCCTCGTGTGGGCCCATCTGCTGCTCGTCTTCGGGTTCCTCACCTACCTCCCGAGGTCGAAGCACCTGCACATCATCACGGCCGCGCCGAACGTGTACCTCGCCAAGAACGAGGCGCGCGGGTACCTGGAGCCGCTCCGGATCGATCTGGAGTCCGCGGA
>JBKOZW010000117.1:0-6049 GCA_046726095.1 Actinomycetota bacterium | reverse complement strand
TCAATCCGCGTCTACACGGTGCGCGAGCTCACGGATCTCCTCGCCGACGCGGGGTTCACGTCGTTCTTGGCTCTGGACGACGAGCTGGAGCCGTACGACCTCGGTTCGCGCCGGCTCTGGATGATCGCGACGAAGTGACGGCGTCGTTCAAGCGGCCAGGTCTCGCCGATCGAACGCGACGAGCGCGACCACGAACCCGACGACCGCGATACCGACGAGCACCAGGACGTTCACCGACTCGATCGCGTGCGTGAGCGGATCCGGCTCGAGGTACCAGCGGAACGGGGAGAGCGGCCGGACCGAACGGAGCCCCGAGACCTGCGCCGCGAGCGCGTTGACGACCATCGTGACCACGGCGATCCCGCCGGCCGTGGCGTTCCCGAGGGTGCGCCGACCGGTCGCGGTCCCACCGCCAGTCCGATCGCACCGAAGGCGATCGCCAGCAGCGCCAACATCGCGCACGCCCCCGCCAGCCGTGTCGCGGCCATCGAGAGCCCGAACGCGGGCCCCGCTGCGAACGTCACGACGAACAACACCGCCGCCAGGGCGAACGTGACGGCGACGATCGACAGCGCCTTGCCGCTGATCAGCGTCCGACGTCGGACCGGCGTGGACAGGATCAGGTCGAGCGTCCGGCGCTCCTCCTCGCCGGCGATCGCGCGCGACCCGGCGCCGATCGCGAAGATCAGGAACAGGATCAGCGCGAGCGAGCTGAACAGCTCACTGCGCAGGTAGCCCGCCGGCGTCGTGTACTCGGCGCCGATGACCGACTTCACGGCCTCGGGCAGGTTGTCGATGTATTGCTGGAGCGTGTCCGCGCTGTCGCGGATGCTCGGATCCACGGCGGAGTAGAGCAGGCTCACGCCTGCGACCGCGATCGACCATCCGACGGCCGAGCGCCGCAGCTCGCGGATGGCCCGCGCCAGAACTCCTCCGCTCACGTGCCGGCCCCGTCGCGGTAGATGTGCAGGAAGATCTCCTCGAGGCTCGGCTCGTGGCTCGCGACGCTGACGACCGTATGCCGGGCGGCTTCCTTGATCACCTCGTCGACCGGCCCGTGGATCGTCAACAGCAGCACGTTCCCGTGGCCTTCGACGCCGACGACCGACGCGAGCGAGGCGAACGCCTCCGACGGGACGGGGCGATCGAAGCGAAGCTCGAGGCGGCGGAGGGCGGACGCCTTGAGGCTCTCGATATCGCTGACGGAGAGGAGCCGTCCCTCGCGCACGATCGCGACCCGGTCGCAGACGCGCTCCACCTCCGGCAGGACGTGCGAGGAAAGGAAGACGCTCGCACCGCGGCCTCGGGCCTCGTCGATCAGGGCGAAGAACGTCTGCTGGACGAGCGGGTCCAGGCCCTGGGTGGGTTCATCGAGGACGAGCAGGTCGGGCTCGTGCATGAACGCCTGGATCAGGCCGAGCTTCTGCTTGTTGCCGTGGGAGAGCTCGCGGATCCTCCGGTGGAGGTCGATCGTGAGCCGATCGGCGAGGTCGACGATCCGTCTCGGGTCGACGCCGCCGCGGAACGACGAGAAGGTCTCGAGGTACTCGCGACCCGTCAGGCGCTCGTAGAGCCCGAACTCGCCCGGGACGTAGCCGATCCGCGCGTGGACGGCCGCGGCGTCCACGCGCGGATCCAACCCGAAGACTCTGATCCGCCCGCGGGTCGGGCGGATCAGATCCAGCATCGTGCGGATCGTGGTGCTCTTGCCCGCGCCGTTCGGCCCGAGGAAGCCGAACACCTCGCCGGGCTCGAGGCGGAAGCTCAGATCCTCGATTCCTAAGGTCTGCCCGTAGTACTTCGTGAGCCCGTCGGCCTCGATGACGGGAGCGTCGCTCATCCCTCGGATGGTCGCAGGTGCACGACGATCAGGTCACGAGCCAGCCGTCGATCGCGACGTTCGTGCCCGTGCCGGACGTCCCGGCGGCGCCGACCACGACGACGCGGATCGTGTGGACGCGGTCGGCGAGGCCGCTCACGGTCGGGGCGACGTCGTACGTCGTGGCCGGCGCGGACAGGTCGAGTCGGCGTGCGAGCGTCCCGTCCACCCAGATCTGCGCCCGACCGAACGCGGGGCCGGTGATCGTCCGGAACGAGATCGCGGTTCCGCGGAACCGCAGGGTGGCGTCCGCGGACGCCACCCCCGTGAACACGTACCGGCCGCCATCCGCGTCCGCCGCGACGGTGGTTCCCCATGCGGCCCGGGTCGTCGAGGGAGAACGGCGCTTCCCGTTCCGATCGGCGATCCCGTCGATGCCGGTGCCCGACGGATCGCCGGGTCCGGCGTCGAGCGTGACCACGGTGATCGTGTGCGCGCCGGCCCCGAGCCCGGTGAAGGTGCGCGGGACGAGCTCGAACGATCGTCGTTCGCCGTCGACGCGGGTGCGGAACCTGCCGTCGATCTCGATCCGCGTCCGCCCGAACGCGGGACCGGCCACGGTCCACAGGGTGACGCTCGGTCCGGCGAACGCGAACGTGGCCGACGCGCCGGCACGACGCTCGAACAGGTACGACCCGCCGAGCGCTCGTTCGTCGGGGCGGACCCCCCAGCGGAAGGCCGAGCCGGATGCCGTCTCGACGAGGTCGGTCGCGGCGCGGAAGGTCGCCTTCGTCAGGGGGAGCGCGTTGTGGGCGCGATCGACGATCGTGGACGTCGCTCCGTCCGGGTTCGCGATCGCGACGTAGGACTGGCCGGCGGTCAGCGGGGCGTTGGGTCGCAGGGACGCGGTCGAGACCTGCCCGGTCACGCACGACACGCGTTCGCCGTCCGCGTCGCGACAGACCGGCGACGTCCGGACATCCGATCCTCCCGCGACCTTGAGGATCAGGTCCTCGGTGTCGATCGCGTGCACGGGCTCGCTGAAGGCGAACCCGACCGCGCCGTCGAGCGAGGTGGGCGTCGAGATGTCGACTGACGGTGGGCCGAGGTCCGCGAAGGTTGCGCTGACGGCTCGAGGTCGATCGAGCAGGACCGAGCACGACGACGGGTCGAAGCCCGAGCAGGCTCCGCTCCAGGAGTCGAACTCGCTCGCGGCGTCCGGGGAGGCCGCGAGCGACACCGTCGATCCCGCCGGGAACGCTCGCGAGCACGCGGGCGGACAATCCACGCCGCCGGGCGACGACGTCACCGTGCCGGCGCCGGGTCCCGCGCGCGTCACCGTCAGGGGATAGCCGAACGTCGCGGTGGCCGCCTTCGCGCCCAGGACCGTCGCGACGCAGGTTGGCGAGGACCCGGCGGCCGCGCAGGCGCCGCTCCACGACAGGAAGACCGCCCCCGGCTCCGGCGTCGCGGTCAACGTCACCATCGCCGACGGGTCGTAGAGCGCGGCGCACGACGCCCCGTCGGCGCACGAGAGTCGGCCCGTCGAATCGGCGACCGAGCCGCCGGCCCCGGTGTGCACGGTCAGCCGCGAGATCTCGGCCGTCACGAGGTTGCTCCCGGCGAACCGATCCCGATCGACGTCGTCGGTGATGCCGGGGATGTTGGGGAGGTTCGCGCTCTTGGGATCGTTCGACCATTGCCAGAACGTCCACCCGTGGCCCTGCCAGTCGTCGGCGGGCAGCGTGGACGGCAACTCTCCCCACCGCGCGAGCCAGAGCGGGTACCCGTGGTTCGCGAACCAGGACGAGTTCCCCATCAGGGTCTCGAAGAGGTAGATCGAGCCGTAGATCATCGGGTGGACGCCGAGTCGCTTCGTGACGCGCACCAGCCACGCCTTCGACCAGGCGACCAACTCGGCGGGTCCCATCGCTCCGGGAACGTGGCTGATCTCGATGTCGAGCGCGGGGATCAGATCCCCGACGCCGGGCGAAGCCACGTCGATGAAATGATCCGCTTCGGCACGAGCATCGGCCAGGTTGGCAGCCCCATCCTTCAGGACCGGCGATGCGACGTGATACATCCCGACGACGATCCCGTTGCTGGATGCTCCCGTGACGTTGTCGACGAACCGAGGGTCGACGTAGGTCCGGCCTTCGGTCGCCTTGGCGATCGCGAATCGGATGCCGCTGCCCGCGACCTGGGCCCAATCGATGTCGCCGCTCGACCACTGCCAGCGGGAGACGTCGATCCCCTTCACCCGCGTGGCGGCGTGTGCGGGGCGGGCCGGGACGACGGTCGCGAGGGCCGCGATCGAGACGAGCACGACCGCGATACGGGGGAAGCGGGCGGACATGGGCCAACAGGGTACCGGGCCCTGGCCAGGTTCAAGGGCCGATCTCGAAGCCCATCCGGCGCGGGAGCCTCGCGAAGAACGTCGTGAGCGGGTCGGCTCGCCGCCCACGATCCTCGGCCTCGTCCTTGCGGACGATCGAGGCCTGCGCGATCGCGGCGCCCACCGACAGGAGCGGCTCCGGCGGGAACGACGCGGGCTCACGATGCACGAGCGGCAGCGCGCTGGCCTCGTCCTCGATCCCGAGGACGAGGCCCGACAGGATCCTCCCGCCCAAGTGGCTCGGCCCGACGCCGCCTCCGGTGTAACCCGCGCCGTAGTGGAGCGCGCTGCCGGGGAAGGTTCCGAAGAACGGCAGGTGCAGCGCCGTGACGTCCATCGGTCCCCCCCACGCCGCTTCGAACCCGACGTCACGCCACGACGGGAAGAACCGCAGGAAATCGTCAACCAGCTTGACCATCGTCGGTGGGTCGTAGCGGAGCCGCGGCCCGAGGCCCGTGCCCAACCCGGCCGCCGCTCCGGCGGCTCCGAACGCGATCCGCCCGTCGGGGGTGGTCCTGAGGTAGTGCAGGGCCGTCCGGAAGTCGCCGATCCCCTCGCCTCCGGTCCACCCGATCTCGTCGAGCAGCTCAGGCGCCGGTCGCGTCAGGACGATCGAGGTGCCGCGCGGAACGATCGCGCGGTGGAATCGCCCGATCGCCGCGGTCCACGCGCCGAGCGCCAGCACGCCGTGTGCGGCCTCGACGGTCGCGCCCGCCGTCGTCTCGACGCGAACGGGTGGACCGGCCGCGAAGCGGGCGACCGGCGAGCATTCGTGGATCCGCACGCCACGCGCGAGCAGCTCCCTCCGCAGTCCGAGCGCCAGGCGCGCCGGCTGGAGGATCACCCCGCCGGGTTGGAAAAGGCCGTCGCGGAAGACCGGCGAGTCGCACCGGGCGCGGACGCCGCCCGCGTCCAGCTCGACGAACCGTCCGCGTTCGACCCCGAGTCGATGGGCCATCCTCACCAGCTCGAACCACGCGCCGTCCTGGGCGGCGGACGTGGCGACCGTGAGATGGCCTGCCTGCGTGAACCACGCGTCGATGTCGTTCGCGGCGAGCCACTCGCCGATCGCGGTCACCGAGCGTTCCGCCGCGAGCGCGATCCTGAGGGCATCCGCGTCGCCGAAGTGCCGGACGAGCGCCGGGAGATCCTCCCACATGCCGGAGCAGAAGCCGCCGCTGCGGCCGCTCGGTCCGCTCCCGCACCGCTCGTCAGACTCGAGCAAGAGGACGTCCAGGCCGGGCTCGCGCTCCTTCAGGAACCAGGCTGTCCACAGCCCGGTGTAGCCGCCTCCCAGGATCACGGCGTCGGCGCGCGCCGATCCGGCGAGCGACGGGCAGGACTCGGAGGCGGCCAGCGCCGGGTCGGCGCGCGCCTCCTCCATCCACCAGCTGACGTCGGCCTGTCGGGGCGGCCCCGTGCGTTTCACGGACCGAGGTTGTAGCCGAGGCGGCGGGGGAGCTTCGCGACGAAGTCCACGAAGGGGTTCGGCGTCTCCTCGTCGTCGAGCGCCACGTCGCGGCGGTGGATCGCGCGGTTCGCGACCATCGCCCCGACCGAGCGGATCGGTTCGGGCGGGAACCGTCGAGGCTCCAGATCGACGAGCGGTAGGGCGAGGACGTCGTCGTACTTCGACAGGACGCGATACGCCAGGATCTTGCCCGCGAGGTGCGCCGGCCCCACGCCGTTGCCGGTGAACCCCAACCCGTAGTGGACGTTCCCGCTCTCGAGCGTGCCGAGGAACGGCAGGTGATCCCCGGACACGTCGATCGGACCGCCCCACGCGGCATCGATCGGCACGTCGCGGAAGGTCGGGAACATCCGGTGGAGGTCCT
>JBKOZW010000116.1:0-6744 GCA_046726095.1 Actinomycetota bacterium | reverse complement strand
GCCCGGGAGCCGTCCCTGTCGGTACAACGCCTCCATCCGCTCGTCGAAGTACCTGGCGAGCTTGAGGAAGTACAGGATCTCCTGGAGTCGGTCGTCCGGGAGTGGCCGGCCGCTCGCGGCGGCGTCGGGTTCGATCTTGGTGGCCACGGCCCTCCTCAGGCTGTATGCAGCGCCTTGCCCGCGAGCGCGAGCATCGCCTCGCCGACCCCTTCGGAGAGGCTGGGGTGCGGGTGGATCGTCGCCGCCACGTCGGCGGGCGTCGCCTCCCACGAGGTGATCAACATCGCCTCAGCGATCAGATCGGTGACGTGAGGGCCGATCATGTGGACCCCGAGCACCGGGCCGCCGTTCGCCTCGGCCACGACCTTGACGAACCCACCCTCGCCGACGATATTCGCCTTGCCGATCGCGCGCAGGTCGAGCTTCTCGATCACGACGTCGCGGCCGGCGTCGCGCGCCTGCGCCTCGGTGAGGCCGACGCTCGCGATCTCGGGCGTGCAGTACGTGACCCGCGGGATGTTCACGTACTCGATCGGCGGAACGCTCAGACCGCCGATCCGTTCCGCGACCGCGAAGCCCTCCGTGAACGACACGTGCGCGAGCTGGAGCGGGGTCGCGGCGACGTCTCCCACCGCCCAGACGGAGTCCGCCGTCGTCCGGAGGACCTCGTCGACCTGAACGAACCCTCGTTCGTCGGTGACGACGCCTGCCGCGTCCAGACCGAGGTCGTCCGTCACCGGACCGCGGCCGACCGCGACGAGACACACGTCGGCCGTCACGCCGTGCGAGGAGCCGTCGAGCTCGTAGATGACCTGGACGGCGTCGTCTCCATCGGTGATCTCCTTCACGGCGGCGCCGGCCGCGGCGGTGATCCCTCGCTTCCGGAACGCTTTCCCGATCCCGGCGGAGACCTCGTCGTCCTCGAGAGGGGCCAGACGCGGCAGCGCTTCGATGAGCGTGACCTCGGCCCCGAAGGAGCGGTAGAGCGACGCGAACTCGAGTCCCACGGCGCCCGCTCCGATCACGACGACCGAGCCGGGGATCCGGTCGTACCAGAGGGCCTGGTCGCTCGTGATGACTCGCTGCGTCACCTGGACACCGGGCAAGAGCTTGGGCCGAGAGCCGGTTGCGATCACGACGTTGGCCGTCTCCAGCCGCTCGCCGCCCACCTCGACGGCGTTCCCCGACAGGATCTTGGCCGTCCCGCTCACGACGTCGATCCCGCGATGGCGGATGAGCCCGGTGATCCCCTTGACCAGCTTGTCCACCGTCGCGTCTTCGAAAGCGACAATCGCGGACCAGTCCGGTTCCCCGGCTGCCTTCACGCCCCATTCCGACGCCCGTTCGACGGTGTCCATCACGGCGGCCGACTGCAAGAGTGCTTTCGTCGGGATGCACCCCCGCAACAGGCACGTACCGCCCAGGCGATCGTCGCGCTCCACGATCGCGACCCGTTGGCCCAACTGCGCCGCGCGGAGTGCCGTCGAGTAGCCACCGGTCCCGGCGCCGATCACGATGACGTCGTGCGGGTCAGCCATACGGTGAGCCAGTCTACCCGCCTTCATGAACGCGACCTGCGCGTTGCGCATCCGGGCACGCGTACGATGCGCGCGATGGACGACACGTCCGACCTGAAGCACTCGCCGCTCGAGAAGGAGCACGCGTCGCTGGGGGCGAAGCTCGGGCCGTTCGGTGGGTGGCTGATGCCGATCGAGTACCAGGGCGCGCTCGCCGAGCACCGCGCGGTGCGCGACCGCGTGGGTCTGTTCGATCTGACCCACCTCGGCAAGGTGGAGCTCGCGGGCCCCGGCGCGTTGGGCCTGCTGCAGGGGGTCGTCACCAACGACGTGGCGTCGGTCGGTGTCGGGGCCGCCCAGTACAACCTCGTGCTCAACGAGGGCGGGGGGGTGATCGAGGACCTGATCGTCTACCGGCTCGACGCCGACCGGTACTTCGTGGTCCCCAACGCCTCCAACACGCAGCGGGTGCTGCAGATCCTCGGCGACGCGGATGCACCCGGGCCGGTGCACCTGATGTACCACCAGGATTGGTGTTTCCTGGCCGTCCAGGGCAGAGAGTCACCGCGGATCGTCACCGACGTGTTCCCGGAGGCGGCCGGGCTCGCCTTCATGGAGTGTGCCGAGTCGGCGTACCACCGCCGTCCGGTGATCGTCACGAGGTCGGGCTACACCGGGGAGATCGGGTTCGAGCTGTTCACCTACGAGGACATCGCCGCGGACCTCTGGCACGAGCTGCTGGAAGCGTCGGTGCCCCTCGGCGGCATGGCTTGCGGGCTCGCATCGCGCGACGTGCTCCGTCTCGAGATGGGGTACCCGCTGTACGGGCAGGACCTCTTCGAATCGTCGACGGCGCTGGAGGCCGGGCTCGGCTGGGCGGTCGCTCTCGACAACGGCGAGTTCCGCGGCCGCCACGCTCTGCTCCGCCAGAAGCAGGAGGGGCTTCCGAGCCGTCTTCGCGGACTCCGCATGCACGAGCGGCGGCACATCCCGCGAGCGCACTACCCGGTGTTCCGCGGCGACCTCGTGATCGGCGAGGTCACGAGCGGGACGTACTCGCCGCTGCTCGAGACGGGCATCGGTCTCGCCTACCTGTGGCCGGCGGACGCCGCCGACCTCGGGGACGAGATCCAGGTCGACATCCGCGGCCGGCGCGGCACGGCCACGGTCGTGCGCCCGCCGTTCGTCGACCGAAGCCCGCGCTAGATCACCGGGCGGACGGCCCGCACGAAGTCGCCGATCCCGTCTCTGCCGAATCGCACGTGTTCCAGCAGCGCGGCCAGGATCTCCCGGGCGCGCGGCGACTCGCGCGTGGCGGCGACGACGAGATAGAGCCCCGACCCCGGGATGCCGATCCTGCCCGCCGGACCGAACCCGGGCGCCGCGATGAAGTAGGACCACCGCGTCTCGTGGCCCCGCCCGGACCGACAGACCCCGCCTCCCCGTGCGACGAAGTCGCCTGCGGAATCGGCGGCGCCATGGAGGAACGCCGGGAGGTGATCGGCGAAGACACGTTCGAACGATGCCGTGCAACCGGGACGGTCGCGGAGGCCAGACAGCAGGGGGCCCGTCGCGGCGAGGTAGTAGAGGTCGCTCGGAACCCCGACCCGGGTCGCGTCGACCCACGTGGCCGCCATCCCGGCCATCGAAGGATGGACCTCGGGCCAGCCGTCAGGGTGCGGAGAGGCGACGAAGCCCTCATGGAAATCGACCCCTTCGAGCGGCACGGCTTGCCATCCGTGGGGCACGAGGCCTGTGACGGACCCCGACGTCACCCGGAGGAACGGGGAGCCGGTCGGCTCGATCAAGATGGGCGGATCGGCGTCACCGGCCGTCCGTGCGCTGACGCCCGTGCAACTCACGGCGGCGAACAGCGCGATGAAGCCGAGGATCGCCTTCTGCACCCAGGGGGTCTCCAAGCGCAGGATACGTCGGGATGGGGGCTTGTCGCCACTCCCTGGCCGCCACTCCCTGGCCGCCGCCTCCAGGCCGGCCCGGCCCCGGGATGGTGCGGGTCAGGAGACGCCGACGGGCGGGGCCGCGAGGCGCTGACCCTCGCGAACGGGCAAGCAGAACGAGACGCGGGTGCCTCCGCCCGGCAGCGGGTCCGCCCACATCACCCCGCCGTGCTCCAGCACGATCTGGCGCGCCAGGTGCAGCCCCACGCCGGGGCCGGACTTCTCCTTCCGGAGCGTCTGTTCGCCGGTCGAGAACGGTTGATCGAACGCTTGGTTCGCGATCGTCCGGTCGAGTCCCTCTCCGCGGTCGGTGACCGTCACGATGACGCCCTCATCGAGGGTCCGCACCAAGATCTCGACGGGCTGCCCGGGAGGCGAGTAGCGGCAAGCGTTGTCGAGCATCTCCCGCACGACGCCACCGATCCGCGCGCCGTCGGCGATCGCATGGAACGCGTCGGGCATCTGGGCGACCACGCGGACGTTGGGATACGACCGGGATGCTTCGTCGACGGCGTGGCGCACGAGTGGGCCGAGGTCCACGTTCGCAAGCTCGAGGGCGAACGTGCCGCGTTCGAGCTCCGCGATCGTGATGATCTCGTCGACGATCTGCATCAGGCTGTCGAGCGATGACTGGAGCTGTCCGAGGAACTCGTCGCGCTCGTCCGGGGGCACGTTCGGGTTCCGCAGGACGTAGGCGATCCCCTTCGCGACCGTGACGGGCGTCCGCAGCTCGTGCGAGATGTTCGCCAGGAAGTCGGCCTTCGCCGTCGTTCCCTGGGAGACGTTCGCGCGGAGCTCGTCGAGCTCGGCTTCGAGCTCCATCGCGCGGACGACCGTACGCGAGACCTCCGCCCCGAAGGCGGATGCCACCATCGCGGAGAGGACGACGCTTCCCGACAGCGCGGCTCGGATCGCGCCCAGCACGACCTCGGGTCCCTCGTCGCGAAGCACGTAGCCGGCCGCGCCGGCCGCGAGCGTTTCGGCGATCCGGTGAGGGTCGCGGCCGCTGGACCGCGCGACCACGCTGGTCGCGGGGGACGAGGCGCAGAGGCGGCGCACGAGCTCTGGCCCGGCGGGTCCCTCCAGCCCGAGGTCGACGACGACCACGTCGGGACGCGTCCGCGCGGTCGACTCGACCGCGCGGAACGCGTCCGACGTGACCTCGATCTGCAGATCGGGCGCCGCGTGGATCAGGTGGTACTGCAGGCGCGCGACTTCCTCAGCCGAGTCGCACAGGAGGACCGTGGCCATCTGCTGGGGATATCGGCCGAGGCCGTGTGGGGTTGAGAGGGTGGGACGAGGACCGTCGAACGACCGAGCCGGACCCCGCTCAGTGGACGATGCCGGTGCGGATCGCGATCGCGACGGCCTGGGCGCGGTCGTTCGCGCCGAGCTTCTCGAAGATCCGTTCGAGGTGGGTCTTGACCGTGTGGGGCGAGATGCCGAGCTCGGTCGCCACCTGTCGCGTGGTGGCACCGTCGGCGACCTTCTGGAGGATCTCCCGTTCGCGCTTGGAGAGCGGAGCCGTCTTGGGTTCGTCGCTCGCGGTCTGCGCCTCTTCGATGAAGGTCTTCGTGAGCTGCGGATGGATCACCGCATTGCCCTCGATGGCGTTGCGGGCGGCGTCGATAAGCGCGTCGGGTGAGGCGTCCTTCAAGAGGTAGCCGGAGACACCGGCCTGGATCGCCTCGGAGATCGCTCCGCGCGACTCGTCGATCGTGATGAGGATGATCTTGGTATCGGGGGAAGCCTCCCGGATCCTGCGGGTCGCCTCGATCCCGTCCATCCCCGGCATCCGGACGTCCATGAACACCACGTCGGGCGAGAGCTCCCGAGCCTGCTCGACGGCCTCTTCCCCGCTGCCGGCTTCGCCGACCACGACGACGACCTCGTCGGAGAGCTCGAGCGCCGTGCGGAGGCCTTCCCGCGTGACGGGATGATCATCCACGATCAGGGCGCGGATCGACATCGATCTCCTTGTTCGGCTCGGGCTGTATCGTTGAGGCAAGCATAGTGCGGCAGTCAGGGTGTCGGTACAACGACCGACGCCGGGGAGTGTTCGTGGGATGGATGAGTTCGACGTAGCGACGGAAGATCGGAAGGGGACGGAGGGCGCGACCACCGAAGAACAAGGGTTGCGTCAGAAGGTCCTGGATGCCCTCACGCAGGTGTACGACCCCGAGCTGGGCATCAACATCGTGGATCTGGGGCTCGTCTACAGCGTCGACGTCCGGGACAACGGAGACATCGACATCACCTACAGCCTCACCACCATGGGATGCCCGATCGGTCCGTTGATCGAAGACCAGATCCGAGCGTTCCTCGCGCCGATCGAAGGGATCGGTGAGGTGCGTCCCGAGCTGGTGTTCCGGCCGCCCTGGTCGCCCGAGCTGATGTCGGACGAGGCCAAGGCCGCGCTCGGGATCTTCTGAGCGCCCACGACGGGCCCCGCCGCGGTTGACGTTGCACCTGCAACACGGGTACAACGTCCCCCTCGGTCAATCGTCGGCCACCAGGGAGGATCGTGATCCGCACACGCGTCCGCGGGCTCGTCGGGCTCATGATCCCCTCGCGGCTGTGCTGTCGAGCCTGAAGCGCACCCCCCTCTCGCGTCTGTCCCAACTCCGCAAACCACCAAGGAGGGATCAACCCCATGAGCGACTACGCGAACCCCGATGTCTTGGTGTCGACCGATTGGCTCGAAGAGCACCTCCAGGATCCGGACGTGCGGGTGATCGAGGTCGACGAGGACACGGCCGCGTACGACAAGGGCCACATCAAGGGGGCGGTGGGCTGGAACTGGACCACCGATCTGCACACAGATGTCGGCCGCGACTACTTGGACCAGGGAGGGTTCGCCGATCTCCTCTCCTCGGCGGGCGTCGGTTCCGAGACGACCGTCGTGCTCTACGGCGGCAACAACAACTGGTTCGCGGCGTACGCCTACTGGCTCCTGAAGCTCCGCGGCTTCGATGACGTGAAGCTCCTGGACGGCGGTCGGAAGAAGTGGGAGCTCGAGAGCCGCGAGCTCGTCCAGGACGCGCCCACCTACGGGGCGTCGGATCACGTCCTGCTCGGCGACGAGCGGCCGGAGATCAGGGGGCTCCGCGACGAGGTGATCGGCAAGATCGGATCGTCCACCGGCTTCGTCGACGTCCGTTCGCCGGAGGAGTACCGCGGCGAGAAGCTGGCGCCCGATCACCTCCCGCAGGAGCAGTCGCAGGTGCCGGGTCACATCGCCGGCGCCGCCAACATCCCGTGGGTCAAGG
>JBKOZW010000115.1:0-5606 GCA_046726095.1 Actinomycetota bacterium | reverse complement strand
CGCCGCCCCCCCCCCCACGACCCTGCACGCGATCGAGGAGACCCTGGCGGCGGGCGCCGACCTAGAGGCTCGCCTCCTGGCCGCGGCCGGCGCGCGCGATGTCGCGCGCCGGCTCGCGAGCGATCTCCAGCCGTCGCGGTTCCTCGCGTACCTCTTGGAAGAGGAGCGCGCCGCGCTCGCCGAGCTGGGGAGCGTGCATCTGGAGGAGCTCACGAACGGGGCGTACCGGTTCAGCGAGGACGACGCCTTCCACGTCCTCGACATGAACGCCGGCGCCTCGGACCGGACGGCCGAGTCGCTCTCGGGCGGCGAGACGTTCCTCGCGTCGCTCGCGTTGGCGCTCGCGCTCGCGGAGATGGTCGCGCGCGGCGGCGGCCGGCTGGACAGCTTCCTTCTCGATGAAGGGTTCGGGAGCCTCGACGCCGAGCATCTCGACCGCGCGATGGACGGGATCGGCCGCCTCGTCGCCGGGGATGCCGACCGGCTCGTGGTGGTCGTCTCCCACGTCGAGCAGATGCGGCAGCTGCTCGAGGACCTGATCGTGCTGGACACGGACGTCCGCACGGGCACCACCGCGGTCCTCGCGGGCGCATCGCCGGCCTAGGTCCAACCGCCGAGGTCGCGCCCGTGCGGGGCGGAGGCCCTACGTCGTTCTACGACTGAAGCCCACCCGGGACCCTGCCGATAACCATCCTCGGAGACCAGTTCGACCAGGTGGTTCGGAGCGTCCGGTGGGGGGTGGCCGGGCACCGATGGGTGGCAGTGAGGGGTTGGGGATGATCGCTTCGCTGAAGGGATACGGGAGGATCGCCCGGGCGCTGCTCGCCGCGCTCGGCGCGCTGCTGGTGCTCGGCATCGCGGGATCGCTCCTGATGAGCGTGCACGCTCGCCATTCGGCGCAGGACCAGATCGTCCGCCAGGCCCAGACCATCACGGACAGCTCGCTCACGCTGGCGTTCACGCCCGCGGATCTGACGGCTCCGGTCTCGGGTGAGCGCGCGACGCAGCTCTCCTCGCAGATCCAGGCGATCGTGATCGATCCCAGCGACTTCGACTCCGTCACCCTGTTCTCGCCCGAGGGCACGATCCTGTACTCGACGGCGACCAGCCGGATCGGCACCGAGCTGCCGGGCGAGAAGGACGCGCTCAAGGACGCGCTCCGAGGCATCCCCGTAACCACGGACTTCAACGGGACGCTCTCCGTCGAGCTGCCTCTCCGCTTCCGCTCCGGTGTCGGCGGTCCGGCGGTCGTCCAGCTCACGCATCCGGACGCACCGATCGCCGCCGCCGCGGGGCCGTGGCGGACGAACGCGATGTTCCTGTTCGCGCTCCTCGTGCTGCTCGGCGTGGCGGTGTTCGGCGTGGCGCGGCTCCTGTCCGTGGTCACGACCGCGGGTGAGGCTCGGCCGGTCGAGACGTCTCGACCCGTGGTGATCGCCCCACCCGCTCGCCAGGCGGCGCCGCACCCCGGTCTCCGCGAAGAGGGCGAGGCCAGGCGGCGGGCGGAAGAGCGGGCGCGCGCGGCGGAGGAACGGCTGACGCTCCTGCAGGAGCAGTACCGCGCGACGCTCGAGGAGCTCCAGGCCTTCCAGGAGCTGGCACGGGAGCCCCGAACGTCGACGAAGGCGGATGTGCGGATGGAGGAGCGTGCGCTCCGGGCCGAGGGCCAGGTCCAAGAGCTCGAGCAACAGCTCCGGACCCTGACCAAGGAGCGGGAGCGGCTGGCGACCGAGCTCCAGGAAACGATCCATGAGGCCGCCACCGCGTCGTCATCCGGCGACGAGGACCTCCGGCTCCGCGAGGCGGAGCTCGAGGCGATCGGTCTCAACGCCGAGCTCGACGTGACGAAGGAGCAGCTGGACGCCACGCGTCGCGAGCTCGCCTCGCTACGGGCGAACGCCGGCCGCTCCTCGAAGGTGCAGGAGGAGCTCGATGCGGCCGCGATCGAGGTCCTGCAGGTCCGCGACACCCTCACCGGGACGCAGTCCCAGCTCGCGCGGGCCCAGGTGGAGCTCGACGACGCCCACACGGAGCTGCGCGCGCTCCGCAACGAGGAGCAGCGGGCGGCCATGCTGGAGGACGAGCTCCGCGCCGCGAAGGCGGAGGTCGAGAGCATCCGGGCGTCCCACAAGGCGGATCTGGTCGAGCGCGAAGCCGACCTCGAGGAGAAGGTCCGGAGCACGCGGGAGGAGTTCCAGCGTCAGCTCGACGAGATCGAGGCCTCGTACCGCGAAGAGCTCAACCAGCGCGAGGCCGACCTGGGGGGGCGGATCGCCGATGCCGAGTCGACGGCGCGCGCGGCCTCGGAAGAGGTCGCGACGGCGCGCGAGGAGGTCGCGGCCGCGCGCGCCGAGGCCGCGAGCCGCGAGCAGCAGCTCCTGGACGCCCACGACGAGATCGCGCGCATCCGCGCCGAGCTCGAGGGTCACGAGTCCGAGGTCAAGGAGCGCACCGTCGCGGTCGGTCAGGCGCGCAAGGAGTCGGACGACATGCGCCGGTCGCTCACGACCCTGCAGGAGGATCTGGCTCGCGCCGACGCGACGATCGAGCAGATGCGCGACGAACTCGAGAGCGAGCGGCTGCGCAACGCCGACAAGGAGGACGTCACGCTCAAGGCCGAGCGCGAGCGTGCCGCGCAGCAGGCGCGCGCCGAGAAGCTGGTGCGACAGCTCGAGGACGCGGCGGCCGAGAATGCGGAGCTCAACCGCCGCCTCCAGGATTTCGAGGCCCGACGCCAGCTCGAGCTCGCCGACGACCAAGGCCGCGCGCAGATCGACCAGCTCCTGCGCGTCACCCAGGAGAGGCTGGCGGGTCAGACGGAGAAGCTGATCACGGCGGAGGATCGCGTCAAGGATCTGGAGACGGACCTCAAGGCCGCCAGGGACCGGATCGAGGTCGTCGAGGGCGACCTCCGGATGCACCAGATGTCCGACGCGCTCCGCGAGACGCGCGAGCCGGACGCTGCGGACGCCGTCGCCGCCGAGGTCCAGGGAGCCGACGTGGACGCGCCGGCAGAGGATCGCCGGGCGAGCACGCCGTTCATGAAGGAGCTGTCCGTCGACGCGAAGCGCTCGGTAGCCAAGATCAACGGCATCACGCAGCTCCTGAAGCACAAGAAGGACGGCAAGGATCAGGCACAGCTGATCAAGCAGCTGACCAGCTACGCCCGCAAGCTCGACCACACCGTCGCGGACATCGCCGACGCCGAGCGGCTGGTGTCCGGATCGATCGAGCTGAACGTGCGACGCACCGACCTCGAGTCGCTCGTCGCCAGGGTGGTCGAGGAGGCATCGGCAGACTCGGAACACGACGTCCGGGTCGTCACGGAGCCCGTGAAGGCGCGCGTGGATGCGCTCCGGGTCGAGCAGATCCTCAACGGGATGCTCCGGACCTCCGCCGAGCGGACCCAGAGCGGGAAGACGATCGTCGTGCGACTCCAACAGGTCGAGGGCGGCGCGCAGCTCTCCGTCGAGGACCCGGAGGCGTCCTCCGACGGCTCCATCTCTCCGATGGTCCGCAGGCTCATCGAGGTCCTGGGCGGGACGATCAAGGCCGAGAGCCGCGACGGAGGCGGCTCAGCGTTCCGCGTGTTCCTCGCGGACGGCGAGCCCGGCGTCCGGACGCCCGCGGCCGCCCCGCCCGACGTCCAGATCATGGTCGACGGCGCGACGGAGCCGGAGGCGCCCGCCAAGGCCGCGGCACCGCAGGACGAGCCGTGGGAGGCGGAGGCTGCCCACAAGCAGCTGGCCGCCGAGCTCCGCCGCATCGCCGAGCTTCAGTGACGGGTTCGCCGAGGCGGGACTAGATGCGCCGGAGGATCAGCGCGTCACCCTGGCCGCCGCCGCCGCAGATCGCCGCGCCCCCCAGCTGTGCCCCACGGCGACGCATCTCGAGCGCCAGCGTCAGGACGATCCGCGCGCCGCTCGCCCCGATCGGATGACCGAGCGCGACCGCGCCGCCGTTCACGTTGACGATCCCGTCGTCGAGCTCGAGCAGCTTGGTCGCGTAGGAGGCCACCCCGGCGAACGCCTCGTTGATCTCCACGAGCTCGAGGTCCGATGCGGACCGGCCCGCCTTCTTGAGCGCCCGCTCCATCGCGATCGCGGGGACGGTGTGCAGCGATGCGTACCGGTCCGCCGACATCCCGTAGGCCACGATCTCCGCGAGCGGCTCGAGCGAGAGTCGCTCCACGGCGGCCTCCGAGGCCACGACCACCGCGCACGCGCCGTCGCTGATCTGTGACGCGTTGCCGGCGGTGACCGTGCCGCCATCGGTGAAGGCCGGAGGGAGCTTCGCGAGCGCGTCCACGGTCGTGTCGGCGCGGATCCCCTCGTCCCGCGACACGTCCACCGGATCGCCTCGGCGCTGCGGCACCGAGACCGCGACCACCTCCTCGCCGAGGCGGCCAGCCTCCCACGCGCGCGCAGCGCGCGCGTGGGAGCGGGCCGCCCAGGCGTCCTGCTCCTCGCGCGTCACGCCGTACTCGGCGTTCATCTCGTCGGTGCCGGAGCCCATGTGCCGGTCGTCGAACGCGCACCATAGGCCGTCGTGGATCATCGCGTCGATCAGCGGCGCGTCGCCGAGACGTGTTCCCTCCCGCATCGTGGGCGCGACGTACGGCGCGTTCGTCATCGACTCCATGCCGCCCGCGACCGCGATCTCCAGGTCGCCGGCGCGGATCATCTGGTCGGCCGTTGCGATCGCGGACGTCCCCGACAGGCAGACCTTGTTGATCGTCACCGCCGGGATCTCCTTGGGGATCCCGCCGGCGATCGCCGCCTGTCGGGACGTGATCTGGCCCTGCCCGGCCTGGATCACGTGTCCCATGATCGTGTACTCGATGAGCTCGGGCGCCACCCGCGCGCGCTCGAGCGCGGCGCGGATCGCGACCGCCCCCAGATCGACGGCACGCAGCTGCGCCAGCCCACCGCGGAACTTACCGATCGGCGTCCGGGCGCCGGCCACGAGGAACGAACGGGTCATGCCCCGAGTCTACGAGCAGACCGCGATGAAGAAGACAGCGCTCAGGTCCGTCAGGGCCGGTTCGCGAGCGCCTTCTCGATGACCTCGAGGATCTCGTCGCGGACGAGCTCGTCCCGCTCCATCAGCGCGTCCCGCAGGGCAGCGTGGACGTCGCGGTTCTCCGCGAGCACCTCGCGGACCCGTTCGCGCTGCGCCTCGAGGATGTCCTCGACGCGCTGTTTCGTCTCACGGTTGGCCAGAACCTTGCCCACGAGGTTCGACTGCGAGAAGGCACCGTCGGCAACCGCCTCGTAGCTGATCAGGGAGCCGGCCATCCCGAAGGATCCGACCATCTGCGCCGCGAGCGACGTCGCCTGCGCGAGATCGGCACCCGGTCCTGTGCCCGACTCGCCGAAGCACATCTCCTCCGCCGCGAGCCCGCCGAGCGCGATCGCGATCCCCGCCTCGATCTCGGACTTGGTGCGCGTGAAGCGCTCCTCTTCGTCGCTGTGCGCGAGCAGGCCGAGCGCGCCGCGGCGCTTGATGATCGAGAGCACCTCGAGGCGGCGCCCCTTGCCCAACAGGTAGGCGACCGTCGCGTGACCGGCCTCGTGCGTCGCGACGGCCTCGCGATCGGTCTCCGT
>JBKOZW010000114.1:0-13768 GCA_046726095.1 Actinomycetota bacterium | reverse complement strand
GGCGTCGGTCTGGTACTCGACGTGGGCGATCGCGATCGTGATCCCGCGCTCGCGCTCCTCGGGGGCCTTGTCGATCTGGTCGAACGGGGTGAAGTCCGCCAGGCCCTTCTCGGCCTGGCGCTTCGTGATCGCGGCCGTGAGCGTGGTCTTGCCGTGGTCGATGTGCCCGATCGTGCCGATGTTCACGTGGGGCTTCGTGCGCTCGAACTTCTGCTTGCCCATCTCTGCTCCTCGGTGCGTGGGGTCGTCTCGGTGCCGACTCGTAGCGGGGGCGGGAATCGAACCCGCGACACAGCGATTATGAGCCGCTTGCTCTACCTCTGAGCTACCCCGCCCCGGCGGCCACCCAGTCTACCTGCGGGGAAGGGCCCCGCCACGGAACTGGCGACCCACCGAGACGGTCGTCATCGCGCCACGAGATCGAGGACGAGGGCGATGGCGGCGACCCCCATGATGATGAGGGCGACCCCGACGAGCGCATCCGAGAGCCTGCCGCCCTTCCGTCGCCCGACCGCGGCCGAGTTGGACAGGATGAGCATCATGCCGATCAGGGGCGGAGCCGCGAGACCGTTCAGGATCGCCGACAGGAACAGCGCGCGGATCGGATCGATCCCGGCGAGGTTCATCCCAACACCCAGGACGATCGAAGCTGCGATGACCCCGTAGAACCTGGGCGCATCGGTGAGCTTCCGGCCGAGCCCTTCCTTCCAACCGATGGCTTCGGCGAGGGCGTAGGCCGCCGAGCCGGCGAGGGTCGGGATGGCCAGGAGGCCGGTCCCCACGATGCCCGCCGCGAACAGAGCGGATGCGAACCGCCCCGCCAATGGTTCCAAAGCCGCGGCCGCTTGCGCGGCGCTGTCGATCCTGACGACACCCCGTGCGCCGAGCGTGGACGCGGACGTCACCATGATCGCGAACATCACGAGGATCCCTGCCGTCATCCCGGAGATCACGTCGACCCTCATGACCCGGAGCTGGGCGGCGTCGACGCGGTTGATCCGGTGCGCTCTCCGCTCCTCCACCTCCTCGCCGGCCTGCCAGACGAACAGGTACGGCGAGATCGTGGTGCCGAAGATCGCCACGATCGCTTGGATGAAGTTCCCGCCGCTCGCGAACGACGGGACCAGTCCTGCGAGGACGGCGCCCCAGTCGACATGGATGATGAAGAGCTCCGCCACGTAGCCCAGGATCGACAGGGCCAGCCACCGGAGGATCAACGCGTAGCGCTCGTACGGCACGAAGACCTCGAGGAGCACCATGATCAAGGCGAACCCGACGACGAGTGGAACGAAAGTCAAAGGGACGAGGAGTTGGAACGCCGCCGCCATCGATCCGAGGTCCGCCCCGATGTTGAACGTGTTCGCAGACACGACCAGCAGGACGGCGAACCACAGGACGGGTCGCGCGAACCGTTCCTTGATGAGCGCCAAGAGGCCTTGCCCGGTGGCGAGGCCGAGGCGAGCGGCGGTTTCCTGGACGGCGCACGCGAGCGGGAGCGAGAGAGGCGCCGTCCAGAGGAGGTCGAACCTGAACGTCGCTCCGACCTGCGAGTAGGTTGCGATCCCCGCCGGATCGTCGTCCGCGGCGCCCGACACGAACCCCGGTCCGAGCTGTCGGAAGTAGCCGAAGCCGTGGAGGCGGCCACGGAAGGGGTGGTGACGGTTCGACGCTCGCCGGCGATCGCCGCCGCGCCTGGCACGCACGGACCCATCATCGCTTGCGGATGGCCAGAGGTGGCTTACGACGCCAGGAAAGGCGACCTGGGAGCCGGAGAGGGGAATCGAACCCCTGACCCCCTCCTTACCATGGAGGTGCTCTGCCGACTGAGCTACTCCGGCCGGCCCCCGATGCTACACGGCTACCCCGTGCAGACCGCGCTGAGGAAGGTGAGCGGCCCATCCATCGAGGATGCTCGGTGACGGGTCGCCGTCCTCGGATCTCCGCCCGCGAGGGCATCGGCCATGATGGGCTTGTGTGGAGGTCGGCCGGGATCGCGGTGTCCCTACTCATCGCGTGCTCCTCGAACGCCGCGACGCAACCCTCATCGCTGCGCCAGGGCACGGTCGTGTTCGACGGGAGCGAACGGCTCAACGTGCGGATCGCAGAGACAGAGCAGGAGCGCGAGACCGGGTTGATGCACGTGATGGACCTGGCGCAGGACGACGGCATGGCGTTCGTGTTCGACGGTCCCGTGACGGCGACGTTCTGGATGAAGGACACCTTCGTGCCGTTGTCGGTCGCCTTCGTCGGCGCGGACGGGCGGGTCGTCTCGATCGCCGACATGCAGCCGTGCGCGGCGGACCCATGCCCTACGTACGCAGCGTCGGGCCCGTACACGATCGCGGTCGAGGCGAACCTGGGCTGGTTCGCCGACCACGGGATCATGGCCGGGGATCCCGCGCGGTTGGAGCCCGACGATGGATGAAGCATGCCTCCTCTGCGCCGCCGAGCGGGTCACCGAATGGCACCTCGAGGACGACGACTGCTGGGTGGCCGATTGCCTCGTCTGCATGACCCCTATGATCGTGTGGCGGACCCACGGGCTCCCCGACCCGGATCTGGAGGCCTCGCTGCTGGCCCGGCTGGAGCGGATCGCCGCGTCTCGGTACGGCGAGGGCGGTTTCTACGTCGACCCGGAGCGACGGAGGGTCCCGGACCACTGGCATGCGCACGCGCGACCGGTTGGTGGCTTCTTCGACCCGCGGAGCGCGCTGTTCGGCGTGTACGAAGAGCAGGCCTGAGCCGCCGCCCTACCGCCGGTCTTCCGGCATCGTCGAGGCGCCCACGTTCGTCGCGAGCCACTTCTGGAGCGGCCGGGTCGTCGTGAAGAACTCCACGAGGCGATCCTTGGCCTTGGCGGTCCCCAGCCAAGCGCCGGGCGGCCATTCGTTCCACGCGATGAGTCCTTTGTAGCGGAGCAGGTCCGCCCGGGGGTGCTCCTTTGGGTAGCCCCGGGGCACGGTCTTCAGCACGCCGTGGCCCGTGATCTCCACACCCTTCTCGCGCGCGTCCGCGACGACCCCTTCGAGCCTCCGGCCGCTCGCGTTCCGATCGACGGCTTCCCGGTAGCGCTCGAGCTGGTCCGGCGCCATCTCCCACATCCCGGCCCCGGCGGCGAGGCCGGACGCGCTCAGCTGGACGTAGCCGTCACCGACCATCGCCGCGATGTTCGTCTTGTACGGCGACTTGTCCTTGCTGAAACGGAGGTCTCGGTAGGGACGGAAGATGCGGCCCTTCCCCTTGGGAGCAAGCTCGGCCACGAGCTCCTCCATCGGGGCGCGAACCAACGACTCGTACGTTGCCTTGTTCCGCTCCCAGTACACCTTGGAGTTGTCCGCCTCGAGCCCATCGAAGAACTCGAGCGCCTCCGCCTTCCATCCTCGGAACACCATCAGCCACCCTCCCCGAAAGCCGCAGCCTACCGTCACCACTCGTTGGCCACCGGTGTACGCCCTCTCCCCGCCGGGAATGTGGGGTCCCACGATGCGGATACGCAAGCGCGCACGACTCGACCCGTCGCAGATCTCCGACCGGCGGGGGATGTCGGGAGGGGCTCCGATCGCCGTCGGCGGCGGTGTCCTCGGGCTCATCATCGCGGTTGTCCTGCTGGTCCTCAACGGCGGCTCGAGCGATCTGTCCGGCGGGCCGCAAGCCGGGTCGAACTCCTCGGATCTGGCCGCCTGTAAGACGGGTGCCGACGTGCAGCAGGACCCGGATTGCCGGATCGTGGCGTACGTCAACAGCATCCAGGACTACTGGTCGGGAGCCGCCGGGAACTACCGCGAGGCGGACACCGTCCTGTTCACCGGAAGAACGTCGACCGCTTGCGGAACGGCCAGCGCCGAGGTCGGGCCGTTCTACTGCCCGGCCGACAAGCACGTCTACATCGATCTGGGCTTCTTCCGGGAACTCACGCAGACGTTCGGCGCGAACGCAGGCCCGCTCGCGCAGGCGTACGTCCTGGCGCACGAGTACGGTCATCACGTCCAGGACCTGGACGGAACGATCGACCGCGTCGGCGCGAACAGTCAAGGGCCGCAGAGTGCGTCGGTCCGCCTGGAGCTCCAGGCGGACTGCTACGCGGGGGTCTGGACAGCGAACGCCGTCCAGACCGGGTTCATCAGGAACATCACTGACCACGACATCACCGACGCCTTGTCGGCGGCAGCCGCGGTCGGTGACGACCGGATCCAGCAAGAGTTCCAGGGGCACGTGAAGCCGGAGACCTGGACGCACGGTTCGTCGGCGGAGCGACAGCATTGGTTCCAGATCGGCTACCGTTCGGGCGCGCCGTCGTCGTGCGACACCTTTAGCGGCTCGATCTAGTGGGCGCGCGCCGCGGACGGCACCGTCGAAGAACGTCATACCCTGGAGGGGTATCCGGCGGAAGGGAAGGCTCGTGGCGACGCAGGCGCGTGGGTACACGGCAACGAAGCCCCCAGCTCCTTGAGCGTTTGGCGAAGATCGAAGGCCAGGTCCGTGGCGTCGCCCGGATGGTGGAGGACGACCGCTATTGCATCGATGTCGTGACGCAGATCAATGCGGCGCGCGCGGCGTTGGACAAGGTGGGACTCGGGCTTCTCGACAGCCATGTCCGCCATTGCTTGATCGGGGGCACGGGGGTCCGGCGGACCCCGACGACCAAGCGGCCGAGCTGATGGGCGCGGTCGGGCGCATGATCGCTCGCTAGGCCGCGCTAGGCCGGCCATCGGGCCGGCCATCTACGGGCCATCGACCGGCCGAGAAACGTTCGGTGAACGATACGAGACCCGTCGCGCGAGCGTGCGAACCGTCGTTAGCGTTCGACCGATGGTCTTCCCCGACCCTGACATGGGCGCGGACTGGATGCGGGCGCTCGCCACGCATCACGCCGCGGCCCGAGACAGGTATCCCGCGGACGACCTCGTCGTGGTCTTCGATATCGACGGCACGATCCTCGACCTCCGATACCTCACGGCGCACGTGCTGCTCGCCTACGACCGAGAGCGAGGCACGGATCTGTTCCACGGACTCGTGGGCGAGGACGTGACGGTGCCAGAGGGCCAGGTCGGATCGTTGCTCGCAGACCTCCGCGTGCCCGAGGAGCACCGTGACGACGTCGCCGCCTTCTATCGACTCCATCTGTGGGACGACGATGGCGTCATCGCGGCGAGCGCTCCGTACCGCGGCGTCCTCAGCGTGATCCGTTGGTTCCAGATCCAACCCCGGACGCGGGTGGCGCTCAACACGGGCCGTCCCGAACGGATGCGCCGCATCACCCTCGATTCCTTGGACACCGTCGGCGAGGTGGCGCGGGTCCGGTTCGACCCCCAGCTCCTGTTCATGCGCGGCGACGGGGTGTCGGTTCCGGACGCCAAGGTCGCGGCGCTCGACGAGATGCGCCACCGCGGGTTCCGGTTCGTGGCGGTCATCGACAACGAGCCCGCGAACCTCACGGCGATGAGCGTCGCACCGCATCGCGACGACGTCCTCTTCTTGCACGCCGACACGATCTTCGAATCGCAACGCAGCCATGGCCTTCGGGCGATCGGGGGTACCGCGTTCGAGCTCGGCGGTCTCATCAGTGAGGATCGCATCCGGGAGCACGTCGAGCTCGTCTGGCACGGGGTGAACGATCCGGACAACCTTCTGCAGTTCCTGCGTTCCGGGATCACGTGGGCGGAGCTCGATCTCCGATGCGATCCGGTGGGCCGCCTGGTCCTGCGACACGATGGCTTCGACGAGCGTCCGTGGAGCCGCGGCGAGCGTCCACCGTTGGCGCGAGCCAGCGTCGAGACGCTCGCCGCGGCCGGCCGCTCGATCAAGTTCGACCTCAAGGAGAACGACGAAGCGCTCCGCGCGAGCCTCGACGTGCTCGACGAGCTGGGGCTCGATGACGCGCGCATCTGGTTCAACGGCGAGATCGAGGTGGTGGGCGCGGCCGGCTTCGAAGCGTTCCGCGACCGCTACCCGGCCGCCACCGCGTCCTGCCTGGTCGACTTCCTCATCCCCCTGCTCGCCGTCGCGCCCGACGAAGCCGACGCGATCCTCGCTCGGCTCCGCTCGTGGGGCGTGAGTCGCCTCTCCGTCAGGTGGGCGACCGGACTGTCCCGGACGATCGACGACCTCGAGCGGCCCGGCTGGGAGACGAACGTGTATGGGGTGCCCGACCTCCAGACCTTCCTGGAGGCCGCGGTCCTCCTGCCCACGTCCGTCACCGCGGACTTCAACTTCCCTGCGTGGCGGTACTTCGGCCGGGGCTCCGGACAGCATGGCGTCGTCCATCGATACGAGCGGGAGGCCCTTCCTGTGGGCGGCGGAGATCCGCTACTCGAGCAGGGCTGAGGACACGCGCTGGGCATCGGTCAGCCGCACTGCCAGCGTCGCCGCGAGCCATCGATGCAACGCCGCAGCCGTCTCCGGATCGTCGGTCTCCAACCGCTCGATCGACGCGTGGCTCAGGCTCAGCACCACGCTGGGGACCTCCGCGATCACGTCCGCCGTCCTCGGTGACCCGGTGTACAACGCGACCTCGCCGACGATCACGCCCGGTCGGACGGTCCCCATGCGCATCCGCGAGCCTTCGGGCGTCGTTAGCTCGACGCTCAGCGCACCCGACTCGAGGAAGAACACATCCTCCGGGGGATCGCCCTGCCGGATCAGGACGGTCCCCTCGGCCAGGGACCGTCGCTCGAGGTAGGCGCGAAGGGCGGGCGGGAGGTCGATCACGTCCTCCGCCTGCCGTCCGGGGGCGCCTTCACGGACGCCGGCGAGAAGGCCGTCCTCGCAGTGTTGGAGCCCATGCTCCAGATCCGGTTCGAACCGGATCACCTCGGAGGAGACGACGCCGCCCCGGCGCAGCTGCTCCTTCACGCGGTCAGGAACCTGCGCGAACACCACCTCGAAGCCGCTCGCCTCCGCGAACTGCGCCACCTTCTGCAACGCCAAGACGCCGGACGCATCGACGCCCGTGATCCGCTTGAAGTCGATCACCAGGTACCGGATGGGCCCGGTCTCGACGCGCTTGCGGATCCGTTCCAGGATCCCGCTGGCCGTCCCGAAGAACACGAAGCCATCGACGCGGAGGATCTGGACGCGGTCCGCGAGCTCCTCCAGCGCGGTCCGGTCCCCGGGAGGACGATCGACGTTGCTGCGGTACGTGACGCCGAACGCGACCTCGCGGACGAGGTCGATCTTTCCGTAGTTGACGGCGAACAGCACCACGGCGAGGATGAGGCCGACCACCAGCCCCGGCACGAGGCCCTTGGTCGCTATCGTCGTCACGATCGCGAGGACGATCAGGTACTCGCCGACCGGAAGCGACCGTCGGATGTCGACGATCCACGCGACCAGGAACGACAGCCCCACGAACACGAGCACACCGCCCACGATCATCCGGGGGATCAACGCGACGAACGAGGCGCCGAACACCACGGTCGCGAGCGGAACCAGCGCGGCGACCAGCCCGGCGCCCCGCCCGTCCACCGCCATCTGATCCGCGAGCGCCGTGAGGCTCAGCGCGTGATAGCCGGGGATCCCGCCGAACACCCCGGACACGACGTTCACCAACCCCGCGTCGCGGAGCTCGCGATTCGTATCCAGATCGGTGCGGAGCAAGAGCTCGACGCCGCCAACGTTGAACAGGCACCCCATCACCGCTACGAACACCGTCGTCGCGATCCCGGTGGCCGAGCCCAGGACGGCGGACCAGTCGGCCCCGCTGATCGCGCGGACCGTCCAGACCTGGTTGAGTCGCGGCGACGCGAAAGGCCCGAGCAGCCACAGTCCTTCCCGGGCCGTTCGGATGGAGGACCCCGTGAGGGGGATCCCGATCGCGAACGCCAGCAAGCCGAGACCGATGACGATCGGGATGACCAACGGTCGCCGGATCAGACGGGTCGCGACCAAGAGGACGACACCGAACGCGAGCGCGGGGCCCCACCGGATCAGCTCGAACGGGTCGACGAACTGCTCGATCGTCTCCACGTGCAGGTCCATCCCACCTGCGACCCGGAGTCCTCCCTTGAAGAGCAGCCATCCGGTGCCGGCGAGGAAGCCTCCGACGACCGGGTACGGGATGAACCGCGCGAGGTTCCCGAGTCGGAACGTCCCCAGCAGGAGGAACGTCAACGCCGTCAGCAGGGTCACGATCATCGTGGCCGCGACGACCGTGAGGAACGACTGGTTGACCCCTCCCTTGGTGTCCAGCGCCGCGGTCGTCGCGACGATCGCGAGCACCGCCGCCGCGGCGTCTTGCACGCTCCCGACGACGCCCCTGCTGCCTCCCCTCCAAGCGAGGATCGCGAGCGTCACGGTCGCGGCCACGAGGTAGATGCCGATCCCCGCGGCGAGCGTGTCCTCCAGGTACCCTCCGAACACGAGCGCGGCGAACGAGATCGCGAGGACCACCTCCACCACGCCGATCACGGCGCCGGCCGAGACGGTCACGAGGACCCTCCCGGCCCTCCCTTCCTGGGACACGCGTCTTCCTTCCGGCGACGGCGCGTGCGGGCCCGCGGGATGCACCACCCTATGTGGCGGTGCCCCGCTCGGCTAGGGCCTCCGGTTCAGAGCTCGGGCTGACACGCCGGACACCACCACACGGTCCGCGCCTGCTCCCCCAGCCCCTCGGAACGGATGATCGTCCTGCATCTGGGGCACGCCCGGCCGCCTCGCCGATACACGGCGAGCCCCGTCGCCACGGTCCGACGAGGCTGCCGGTCGAGGTTCGCTCGCAACGATCGGTGCGCGGCCAGGTAGAGGCGTCGACGGTCCTTGGGGCCGAGGCTGCCGAGCGGTGTCCGAGGCCAGACGCGCTCGGCCCACAGGACCTCGGACCGGTAGACGTTCCCGATCCCGCACGCCGGCCGCTGATCCAGGAGCACGACTGCGATCGGGGTCGTCTGATCCATCCGCTCCAAGCGTCGAAGCGTCTCGTCGAGGTCCGGGTGCACGTCGCAGAGGTCGGGTCCGAGTGCCCTCAGCACCGGATGTCGTCGGAGGCCTGAGGGGGTCGAGGAGCTCGACGACGGGCGTATCACCCTCGACCGCGGAGAACCGCGCGGTCGAGAGGCGCACCTGCATCCCCCTTCCGGGCGGACCGCGTCTCGCGATCGGACGTCCCGGCGACCGTTCGAGGTGCCACCAGCCATCCATCCCCAGGTTCGTGTGCAGCGTGAGCCCTCCATCGAACCGACGAGGAGATGCTTGCCCCTGCTCCCGATGGACATGCGACTTCCCGGATCCGGATGGCGAGGCGGCAGACGCGGCGCCTCGAAGTGCGTGATCGGCTCGTCGCGGAACGCAGCCTGCAGGCGCGTCGCCGCGATGCGGATCGTGTCGCCCTCCGCGACGTCCGGCAGGGTAGCGCGGAGTCTGAGACGGCCCGTCGGCTACCCTGCGCGTCGTGGCGAGGCGGGCATCGGAGGCGACGGCCGCGGACGGTGGGGAGGAGACCGCCACGGCAACCCTTCACCGGCTCACCTCCTACGAGCCGGGCCAGGAGTGGGACGCGCCGGTCGACGATCCGCGAGTCCTGCGTGACCTCGAGGTGAACGACCTGGCTCGCTTCCCGTGGTTCTACAAGCGGTACGAGCCGTCGCTCACCCGACTTCCGCTTCCTCGGAACCTTCCCCCAACGACGGCTCCGGCGGTCGCCGTGCTGGCGGGCACCGCCGACGTCCCCGCCGCCCGGCCGGACCTCCCACAGCTCTCTCGGCTGCTCCACCTGTCCGCCGGGGTCGTGCGAACCATGGAGAGGCCCTATGCGACCTGGCTGTTCCGCGCAGCGGGGTCTGCCGGCGGCCGCTTCCCGCTCGAGGTGTACGTCGCCGTGCCCGACGGCAGCCCGCTACCCGCGGGTGTGCACTGGTACGACCCACACGATCACGCGCTCGTTCGGGTCGGGCCTCCGCCGCGCGGAGGAGCGCCCGCGATCGTCGTCACCGGCGTCCCATGGCGGACCGGCTGGCGCTACCGCGAGCGTGGGTTCCGGCATGTCTACTGGGACGCCGGCACCATGCTCGCTCAGCTGCTGGTCGCGGCGGACTCTGCCGGGGTGAGCGCATGGCTGCACAGCAGGTTCCCGGACGCGGCGGCGGCCTCGCTCGTCGGCGCGGACGGGGTCCACGAGTGGCCGGTGGCCGTCGTCGCTCTCGACGAGGACGCGCCCGCGCTCGAGGCGGTCGGGCCGGCCGAGCGGGGCGACGTCGACGCGGCGCCTCTCGAGTTCCCGCTCGTCACCGCGTCACAGAAGGCCGGGGATCGTGACGCCCTCGGACCCGCGTGGGAGCGGGGCGCCCTCGTCAAGGTGCCGATCACCACCACGGAGCCGATCGAGACCGTCGTGCTCGCGCGCGGCTCGCAGCGCCGGATGGACGCGACCCGCGGCCTCCCCGAAGAAGTCCTGCGGACGTCGATGCTCGCGGCGATGCGCGGCATCCACGTCCCGCACTTCGTGGTGGTCCACGACGTCGAGACGCTCACGCCGGGCATCTATCGCTGGCCGGACCTCGCGACCTCGGTGCGTCGCGGCCCGATGCGCGACGAGCTGTACCGCGTGTCCCTCGAACAGGGACTCGCGCGCGACGCGGCGTTCGTCGTGATCGGCGCGACCGATCTGGGCGCGCTCGACGACCGGGAGTACCGCGAGGCACAGCTCGCGGCGGGACTGGTCGAAGGCCGGCTGTACCTACTCGCATACGCGCTCGGCGCGAGCGCGACCGGGATGACGTTCCTCGACAGCGAGATGCCCGCCCTGCTCGGCGGGTCGCTCGACGCCCTGCTGTTGACGTGCGTCGGCGTCCCCGAGTACCCATCGGCGGTGGGCGGCTCACCCGGCAGGCCCACGCCCGTCCGCAAGGTGCTCGAGCGGTGAACCGTCGGAGAGGGCCTACAGACCGAAGGCGTTCATCCGGTATTTCCAGCTGGCAGCTACTGGTTGTCCCTGCGGACCCACTTGGCCGGCACGGTGCCTTGATGCGTCAGGAAGTCGAACGCCGGAGCGACCTGCGGTGGGACCGCGGGTTCGACGTCCCACCACGACTCGCACTCGGGACACTGCCACTCGGTCGGCGCCGTCGCGAGCCGTTGCTCCATCGGCGGCTGGCAGATATGCAGCTCTTCCGCCATGGGCCAAGCCTACGTCTTCGTGTCCCGTGCCGGTGAGGGATCCGCTCGAGTCTGCGAGTGGGAGAGCTCCCGGACCCACTCCCGGAGCCGGGGGAGATGTTCGGCGTAGTGCTCCGGACCGGACTTGCTGATCCACCGGTCGGCTTCGTCCGACGGCTCGGGGAGGGACCGCCACGCGCGGAGCATCCGGTTGCGCGCCGCCACTCCCTGGGCACGCACGTCGGGGAAGGCGACGTCGTGCATCGCTTCGTAGAACCTCGCGTTCATCGCATCGACGTCCATCTCGTGAGGCCGATACGTGCCCACCCGGATCTGCTCGAGCACCACGCCCGCCTCTGCGAGCCAACTGCCGATGTGCGCGACCAGATCCTTCGCGGTCCACCCTTCGATGAAGTAGCCCGGCTCGTCGACCTTGTCTCTGGGAAGCGAATCGACCAGGCCGTGCAGCTCCGTCCAAAGCCGATCCTCCTCGGCCAGGAGTTCGCTTCGTCGGCTGGGCTGCGACAACGGCTCAGTCTGGCCTGACGGAACGGCCGGGGGTCACTTCGGGGACGGGTCCGGTCCGTGTTCCTGGACGAACGCGAGCGCCGTGTCTGCCACCACGCGCCAACCGTTGTCGATCGTGAGCGCGTGTCCCCTGTCAGGGATCTTGACGATCTCCGTCACGCCCACGTTCTTCTCCTGGCGCTTGTACGAGGCGTTCGCGATCGCCCAGGGCACCACGTGATCCTTCTCCCCGTCCATGATCATGAGCGGACCTCTGCGGGGGTTCTTCGTGTCGACCTTCGCGTCGGTCCACGGGTTCAGGTTGGCCGACGCTGCTTGGAAGATCGGTTCTCCGGAGGTGGGCACCGCGTACTTCTCGTAGAGCTCCTTCGCTTCATCTTCGCTCACCGCGTTCGCGAACGAGTACCGGAACTGCTCGTAGGTCAACGGCACGGCGCGGTGAACGTTCGCCGGATTCTTGAGTACCGGCGATGCCGATCGGAGTGCGGAGATCGGGAGCGGCAGGACCCCTCGGAACGGCGCCGGGTCGATCGCCACCGAAACCGCCGACAGCCCGCGACCGGCCAGGATCTGCGTGAGCAGCCCGCCGAAGGAGTGACCGATGACGGCAGGTTGCCGGTCCAGCTCCATGATCACGTGCTCGAAGTGATCGGCCACCTGTCCGACCGACTTGTTCGCGAAGACTTCCGGGTTGGCGTTCGCCTCCTCGACCGTCTCGGGGTCGTCCGGCCACCCCGGGGTGAGCGCGGTGTAGCCGTTCTTCTCGAAGAGCTTCGCCCACCGGTCCCAGCTGCTGGGCAACAGCCACAAGCCGTGAACGAACACGACCGGCATGGTCCCGGCAGCGTTCGCGCGCTTGATCTGCCTGCCCTCAGGTTGCGTGATCACGGAAGGCTGCTTCTTGGCCATGACTTCCCCTTTCCGCGCCAGCGGGTTCGCAGGAGATCTCTGTGGTCGATGAGCGAAGACCCATGAGCGAGATCGCCGCCAGCCGACCTCTCGACCACCCTAGGTCGCCGCTCCGGGTCCGACAAACCGAGTCATGCCCCAGCGGTGTGGAAGAAGGATCAACGCAGGCGTGCGCTCGAGCCACATCTCGCGACGGAGCGGGCCGTCGCCGGCCCGCTCCGTGAGCATCAGGCGGTCGTCGGAAGGCCCGCCGCGGCGTCCTTCCCGGCGTGCCGGATGGAGAACGCCAGGATGATCTGGGAGAAGCCTTTGAACAGCGCGAACAACCCCACCCAGAACAGGATCAGGTACGTGCGCTGGGCCAGGGCATACACGCGGTCGGACCCCGACACCCAGAACGCCAGCAATATCAAGAGGATCCCCGCCGCGAGCCCGAGTCCCCAGTAGGGATTCACACGACGCGACGCGGCAGCCCGAACGATCTCGAACGAGCCGTAGAAGATCAGGACCAATCCCAAGACAGATGCGAGCGCGAAGAAGGTGTCGATCGGGTCGATGAGGGCCCAGATGCCGGCGATGATGAAGATGGCGGCCATCACGTAGTACCAGACCTTCCAGCCGCCGGACAGCATGCTCCCCAGGCCGGCCTCGTTCACGCCGGCGACGAGGAACACGACGCCCAGCAACACGCCGACGGTCGTCAGCGACGTCACATTCATGCGCAAGACGAGCCAAGCGACCAGCAACCACGCGATCCCGGTCAGGAGGGCGACCCACCAGTACCTGGCTCCCTCCCTCACGATCATCCGTTCCTCGGTGAACATGCCCCCTCCTCCCTCGAAGCGAGGCCCGACCGTATGTCCGTCTCGACGGCGGCGCAACTCGGCGACAGACCCCGAACCACCACGGTGTGGGTCGGTCGGGTTCGGCCAAGCACGTATCAGCTCGGTGAGGGCGTCTCCGCCGCGCTCACGGCCGGACCGGGCTTGCCGGTGTGTTCCACGGTCAGTCGGTGGATCGCGTCCGTCAATGTCAGGATCTGCCTGGAGAGCTCGAGGAGCTGCTCGTTCTGCTTCTCCTCGAGCTGGACGGACTGCCATTCCTGCGAGGCCATCACCTGACGCTTCTCGTCGGCGCGGTTCTGGCTGATCATGACGAAGGTCGAAAGGAAGATGGCCTCGAGCGAGACGACCAGGGTGAGCGTCGGCCAGGGGTTCTCCTCGAGGAAGATCATCCAGACGGC
>JBKOZW010000113.1:0-9265 GCA_046726095.1 Actinomycetota bacterium | reverse complement strand
ACGCCGTCGCGCGCGGCATCGTTGTCGAGGCGGGCTGGCGGCTCGGCGTCGGCATCGCCGGGCTCGTCAACGTGCTCGACCCGGCGTTGGTGGTCGTTGGCGGCGGCGTGGCCGGCGCCGGCGACCTGTTGCTGGAGCCGGCGCGCCGCGCCTACGCCGACACGGTCGAGGGAGCGGCGTACCGTCCCGACGTCCCGATCGTGGAGGCCGCGCTCGGGACCGACAGCGCGGCGATCGGTGCGGCGATGCTCGCGCTGGACACCGTGAGGACGCCGCCCTCGTGAAGCTTGGCTTCTCGCTCACCGTGTTCACCGAGGACACCGGGAAACCGATGAGGGCGGCCGTTCGCGCGGTGGAGGCCGGCTACGACGCCGTGTTCGCCTCGGATCACCTCTTCCCGCCGGGAGCTCCCGACCGCCCGTCGCTCGAGCCCTACACGCTGCTCGCGGCGATCGCGACGGCCAACCCCGGGCTCGGGGTCGGCGTGCTCGTGACGCGCGCGGGCTACCGCCCGATCGGGATGCTCGCGAAGCAGGCAGCCGCCCTCGACGAGGGAACGGGCGGACGCGCCGTGATCGGTCTTGGGCTCGGCGACGCGAACGGGCGCGCAGAGCACCGGGCGATCGGTCTCGACTACCCTCCGTTCCGCGAACGCGCCGCGATGGTCGAGGAGACCGCGCTCGCGCTCCGCGCGTTGTTCGCCGGCGATCGCTGGCTGGGGGGCGATCGGATCCCACCGATCGCGGGGCCCCTCCTGCCGGCCGGGTCACCCGCGGTCTGGATCGGCGGCACCAGGTCGAGCGCTCTGGGAGCGGCCGCTCGAGCCGCCGATGCCTGGAACGGCTGGGGGATGGACCTCGACACGTTCGTCGCACGCGCGAGCGAGCTCGCCGGACTCGCCCGCGCGGCCGGGCGGGATCCGCAGGAGGTGCCTCCGACCTGGGCAGGCATCGTGCTCGTGGCGAGCGACGCCGGGGAGCTTCGGTCGCTCGAGGACGAGCGGGCCGCCAAGGGACTGCCGATGGACATCTGGCGCGGCACGGTCGACGACCTCCGCGCCTTCCGCGACCGGCTCGCCGCGGTCGGCACCACGTGGCTCGTCGCGCTCCCAGCGGGCCCGTCGGATCGAGCCGCGCTCGTGGCGGCGACGCTCCGTGACGCATGAACGCGGGTGAGCTCAAGAAGGCGAAGCGGGAGGTCCGCCGCTCGGTGTTGGCGGCGCGCGACGCGCTCGGCGAGGCCGAGCGCGTCACGCGCTCCGCCGAGATCCACGACCGCTTCCTGGCGCTCCCGGAGGTGGAGCGCGCACAGACCGTGATGCTGTATCGGTCATTCGGTTCGGAGGTCGCCACCGGGCCGCTGATCGATCGCCTCCATGCCCGCGCGACCGTCATCGTGCTCCCGAGGATCCGCGGGCGAGGGGAACTCGAGGCGGTCACCTACGAACCGGGGGATCCTCTCCGGGAGACATCTTTCGGGGTCCGCGAGCCCGCGGACGGCGCGGTCGTCGACCCTGGGACGATCGACGTCGTCGCGCCGCCGGGGGTGGCCTTCGACCGCTCGGGGCGCCGGGTCGGCTACGGGGGTGGCTTCTACGACCGGTTCCTGCCGATGCTGGGGACCGTTCCACGGATCGCACTTGCCTTCGACCTGCAGCTCGTCGACGCCGTCCCGGCGGCTGGCTTCGATCGTCCGGTCGACGTCGTCGTGACGGAGTCGCGGGTCCTCCGGTTCCGGCCAGCGACCTCGCGGACTTGAATCGCGCTTCAGCCCTGCGGTAGAACCTGCGCCATGACGCCGGCCGCAGCCAGGGAGACCGCGTTCCACGCGATCACGTCGAAGACCGCCGCAGGATTCACCGAGGAGGCGGGTTGGCTGTGGGTCACGAACTTCGGCGACACCGACGCCGAGTACCGGGCGATCCGCGAGGGCGTCGGGATGTGGGACCTGTCGCCGCTCAACAAGTGGGACGTCACCGGTCCCGACGCGATCGAGGCCGTGCAGCGGGTCCACACGGCCGACGTCACCGGGATGGATCGCGGGCAGGTGCGGTACGGGGCCTTCGTCGACGAAGATGGCCTCGTCGTCGACGACGGGACCGTCTTCCGCTTCGCCGACGACCACCTGTGGATCTGCACCAACTCGAACGAGCGCGAGGAGTACTTCGCGTCGGCCACCAAGGGTCTGGACGTAGTGATCCGCTACATCGCTCCGGAGCTCCCGAGCATGCAGATCCAGGGTCCGAAGAGCCGGGACCTGATGCGCTCGATCACGGACGCGGACCTGGACGCGCTCCGGTACTTCCGGTTCTTCCCCGACCAGGTTCAGGTGGGCGGTGTCCCCGTGTGGCTGTCCCGGACGGGGTTCAGCGGAGAGCTCGGCTACGAGGTGTTCCTGCGGGCCGAGCACGCCGAGGCGCTGTGGGACGCGGTGCAGCGGGCCGGCGCCCTCCCGTACGGCGCAGACGTGATCGAGCCGATCCGCGTCGAGGTCGGGATGATCGTCACCGACTACGACTACGAGCCGGGAACGCGCACGCCCTTCGATCTGGGGTTGGACCGGTTCGTCGCGCTCCACGACCTCAACATGGGCACGGAACGGCTCCGAGCGGTGGCGGCCGATCCGCCGAACCGGTTCGTGACCGTCCGGCTGCAGGGCGACGAGCTCCCCGAGTACGGCTCGAGGGTGACGAGGGACGGCGACGAGGTCGGTGTGCTGACGTCGCCCGCCGACAGCCCCCGCCACGGCCCGATCGGTCTCGCGATCCTGCGTGCGGACGCGGCGCAGCCGGGGACCGAGGTCCTGGTCGCCGGCCCGACCGGTCCGATCGCCGGTACGGTGGACGTGCTCTCGATCGACGATCCCGCAAAGGAGCGGCCGCGGTCCTGAGGTCCGCGGCCGTCCGACGATCACACCATCGAAGAAGGACTAGGAGGCATCCACGTGACCGACGACACGCGCTCACCGCTCCACGACTGGCACGAGGCCCACGGCGCCGAGACAATCTGGGAGGACGGTTATCCGTGGACGATGCATGAGGGTCGCGATCCGCTCGAGGAGTACGAGGCCGTCCGGACCGCGACCGGGGTCTGGGATCTGTTCTCGACCTGCAAGTACGAGGTCACGGGGCCGGATGCGGCGAGGCTGATCCAGCGGCGCTTCACCAACTCCGTCGCGGAGACGCAACCGGGACAGGTGCGGTACGGGGCGTTCGTGAATGCGGACGGCCTGATGGTCGACGACGGGAACGTGTACCGGTTCGCCGAGGACCGCTTCTGGGTCCTGATCAACACCGCCGAGCTCCAGGACTGGTTCCGCGAGACCGCGACCGACCTGGATGCGGCGATCGAGCATCGCACGGACGAGCTGGCGATGGTCGCCGTGCAGGGTCCGACGTCGCAGCGGACGTTGCAGTCCGTCGTCGACCGAGATCTGGGGGAGCTCGGCTATTTCCGGTTCTGGCCCGAGCAAGTGACGGTCGCCGGCGCGCCCGCGACCGTGATGCGCACGGGGTTCAGCGGTGAGCACGGCTACGAGGTCGTCGTCGAAGCCGCCGACGCCCAGACGGTCTGGGACGCGCTCTTGGCGGCGGGAGGGATCCCGTTCGGGCTGACCGCGATCGACCTGGCACGGACGGAGGTCGGCCTGATCATCATCGCGGTCGACTACGACGCCGGCGAGCGTTCGCCGTGGGACCTGTCGATGGACCGGTTCATCAAGACGGGCACGGAGTGCGTTGGGGCTGCCGCGCTCGCCGAACGCGGCGCGAACCCGCCGAAGCGGTTCAAGACGCTCCAGATCGAGGGCGAAGCGGCTCCGGAGTACGGCGCCGCCGTTACGAAGGACGGGCGCCAGGTCGGCGTCGTCACCTCACCGGCGTCGAGTCCTCGGCTCGGGACGATCGGGCTCGCGATCCTGGACGCCGATGTCGCGTCCGACGGGGAGAAGGTCGAGGTCGCAGTGGCGGACGGCAGCGCTCCCGCTGCGGTGGCGCCACTGGGCCTGCTCGACCCGGAGAAGCGGCGACCGCGCGACTGACGGACGCGCCGCGCTACAGTCCCGCCGTGACGCTGAGGGGAGCGGCGGACGGCCTGTTCGGCGTCGTGCCCAACTTCAGCGAGGGCCGTCGGGCCGACGTGATCGACGCGATCTGTCGCGCGCTCCAGACCCCGGGGGCTCGGCTCGTGTCGCGCCAGGCGGATGCCGATCACAACCGGCTCGACACGACCCTGTTGGGCAATCGTGAGGCGGTCGCCCGTGCGGCGCTCTCCGGCGCGAGGGTCGCCGTCGGGCTGATCGACATGGAGCACCACGCCGGAGGCCACCCGCGGATGGGGGCGGTGGACGTGGTCCCGTTCATCCCGGTCTTCGGAGTGACGATGGACGACTGTGTGGAGCTCGCGCGCGCGTTCGGCCGTGAGCTGGCCTCGGCTCTCGATCTGCCCGTGTACCTCTACGACCGGGCCGCGCTCGTTCCCGAGCGTGCGTCGCTCGCCGACGTCCGCGCCGGGGAGTACGAGGGGTTGCGCGAAGCGGTGGCGCACGGGGAACGGCTCCCGGACTTCGGTCCGCATGTGCTCGGGTCGGCCGGAGCGACCGCGGTCGGCGCGCGCAAGCCGCTCGTCGCGTTCAACGCCTACCTCGACGGGACCGACGCCGACGCGGCCAAGGCGATCGCTCGGAAGGTCCGCGAGTCCTCCGGCGGGCTGCCGGCCCTCCGGGCTATCGGGTTCTTCGTCCCCGAGCGGGGGTGCGTAACCGTGTCGATGAACCTCGTCGATCACGAGGTGACCGGGATCCGGGATGCGTTCGACGCCGTCGACGCGGAAGCTCGCTCGCACGGGTTGACGCTGACGGACTCGGAGATCGTCGGCCTCGTCCCAAGGTCGGCGGTCGGCGAAGGAGACATCGAGCACGTGCGCCTGCGAGGATTCGACCCGGATACTCAGATCCTCGAAGCGCTGATCGAGGGGAGCGGATGAGCGACATCCCGAGCGCAGGAGCGCCCGAACGCCCCGGCGATCCCTGGTCGGCGGGCTCCGGTGCGGCCCTCCCGTCGCCGGCGATCGCCGTCGACGTCCCCCTCGCAGGACAGCGGCTGCAGCGGTTCCTGGACGAGCTCGCGTCCGACGCGCCGACGCCCGGCGGCGGAGCCTGGGCGGGGGTCGCCGCCGCCGCCGGCGCCGCCCTGATCGCGATGGTCGCGCGGCTGACCCTCAAGAAGAAGGGCTTCGAAGACGTCGCCGGCCGGATGGCCGCGATCGCCGAAGAGTGCGACGAGGAACGCCATATCCTGATGGGGCTGGCCGACCGGGACGCCGCCGCGTACCGCGAGGTGATGGCGGCGTACAAGCTGCCCAAGGACACCCCGGAGCAGGAGCACACCCGCTCGTTCACGCTGCAGCGCGCCCTCGAGGCGGCCGCGGACGTGCCGCTCGAGGTCGCGCGACGGTCCGTCTACCTGATGGGTCTCGCCGAGGAAGCGATCCAGTCGGGCAACCCGAACGCCGCCTCCGACGCGTACAGCGCCGCCGCGGCGTTGCACGCCGCGGCGCTGTCGGCGCTCGCGAACGTCGACATCAACGCGATCACCTTCGTCGACAAGACGCGGCAGCGCGAGCTGTCGGATTCCTCCAGCTCGCTGCGCAACCGGGCGCAGTCGATCCTGCGCGATGTCGGCGAAGCCTTCGTCATCGCGGTCCATTCCTGACGTTCTTCGCCCCGGCATGGCTTGCGTGCGGGGCCGCGTCGCGGCAGGCTCCGGACGTGAGGATCGACGCGGTCGTGCTGGACTGCCGCGACGCGGCCCCCCTGGCGCGCTTCTGGGCGGCGGCACTCGAGTGGCAGATCGCGCCCTACGACGAGGAGGAGCTCGCCCGGCTCGCGTCCAAGGGGATCTTCGATCCGGAGGAGGACCCGACCGTCATGGTCGAGCCGCCGGAGGGATCGGAACTTCCGGTCCTGTTCTTGGTGGAGGTCCCCGAGGAGAAGGTCGTCAAGAACCGGATGCATCTGGACCTGCAGGCCGCCGGGAATCTGGAGGAGGAGGTCGAGCGGCTCGAGGGCCTCGGCGCGACGATCCGGAACTGGGCCGAAGGTGACGGCGGGATGTGGTGCGTGATGCTCGATCCCGAGGGGAACGAGTTCTGCGTGATGCCACCGGACGACGACGTCGCCTGACGGTCTAGAACAGGCCGACGATCCGGCCCTCCGCGTCGATGTCGACGGTCGTGAAGTTCGGCGTTTTCCCAAGCCCCGGCATCCGCTGCATGTCCCCGCATAGGGCGACCACGAACCCCGCTCCGGCCGCGGGCAAGAGACCGCGCACCGGGAGGCGGAACCCGTGGGGGCGGTTCAGCAGCGCCGGATCGTGGCTGAGGGAGAGATGGGTTTTGGCCATGCAGACGGGGAGCGCCCCGAACCCGAGGCGGTCCATCCTCGAGAGGTCCGTCTCGGCCTCCGGCAGCAAGTCCACGCCGTCGGCCCCGTAGAGCGTGGTCGCGATGGCCTCGATCTGTTCGCGGAGCGGTGTTCCGTCCGGGGTGAGCTGGTGGAAGTCGTTTGGACGGTCGCACGCCGTAACCACGGCTTCCGCGAGCTCGAGCGCGCCTTTGCCGCCGTCGGAGAACCCTCGGTTCACGACGACCGTCTCGGCGCCGGCCGCGAGCGCGAGCTCGTGCAGCGACGCCAGCTCCGCGTCGGTGTCGGTGGGGAACGCGTTGATCGACACGACGCAGGGGAGCCCGTACTCGCGGATGATGCCGATGTGCGCCCCGAGGTTGTCCACGCCTCTCCGAAGCGCATCGAGGTCTTCGCCCGCGAGCTCGGCGAACGGCATGCCGCCGTGGGACTTGGTCGCCCTGACGGTCGTGACGAGCACGCCGGCCGACGGAGCGAACCCGCCCAGGCGGCAGACGATGTCGCAGAACTTCTGGAAACCAAGATCGGCCGCGAAGCCCGCCTCGGTCACGACGTAGTCGGCCAGCTTTAGCGCGATCCGGTCCTCGATGATCGAGTTGTTCGCGTGGGCGATGTTGCCGAAGGGCCCGGCGTGGATCAGGACCGGTTCGTGCTCGAGGGTCTGAACCAGGTTCGGCTCGATCGCGTCGCGCATCACGACGGTCATCGCGCCCGCCACACGGAGCTGGTCGGCGGAAACGGGGTCACCGTCGTACGTCGACGCGACGACGATCCGCCCGATCCGGGCGCGGAGATCTTGGAGGTCGGCGGCCAGCGCGAGGATCGCCATGATCTCGGAGGCTGCCGTGATCACGAACTCGTTCTCTCGAGGGATCCCGTGCGCCTTGCCGCCGAGTCCGACGACGGTCCGGCGGAGCTCTCGGTCGTTCACGTCCAGCGTCCGCGGCCACGTGATCGCCTGGGGGTCGATCCCCAGGGGGTTCCCATGGAAGATCGACGCGTCGATCGCCGCCGCGAGCAGGTTGTGCGCCGCCGTGATCGCGTGGAAATCGCCGTTGAAGTGGAGGTTGATGTCCTCCATCGGCACGACCTGGGCGAACCCGCCGCCCGTCCCTCCGCCCTTGATGCCGAACACCGGTCCCATCGACGGCTCGCGCAGGCAGAGCGCCGCGTCCTTCCCCAGGACGCCGAGGCCTTGGGTGAGCGAGACCGACGTGGTGGTCTTGCCTTCGCCTGCCTTCGTCGGCGTGATGGCGGTCGTGATGATCAGCTTCCCGTCGGGACGGTCGCGCAGACGGTCCAGGACCGAGAGCGCGACCTTCGCCCGGTAGGTCCCGTACGGGCGAAGCTCGTCGGGGAGGATGCCGGCACGTGCGGCGACGTCGGCGATCAGCTCCAGCCTCGCTTCCTGGGCGATCTCGAGGCCGGTCTTCATCGAGGCACTGCTCCTTCTGGTGGGCGGCGCAACGGACCTTAGCGCAGGCGGTCCGCGCCGCGGGAACTGGCCTCGGGCGCGGTGGCCTCGCGGCCCGCCGAAGGCCGATACTGGAGCCATGGCGACCGACGCGCTCCGGAAGAACGCGACGCCCGCGCGCGTGGTGACGGTGCGGGCGGGCCGGCGGTCCGAACGCGCCGACGTCGTGGCCAGCGAGGAGCCGATGGAGATCCGCGCGCACGGACCCGGCCAGGAGCAGGTCCGGGTCGCCGTGACGATGCGCACGCCGGGCGGCGACTTCGAGCTGGGCGCCGGGTTCCTATTCACCGAGGGGCTGATCGGACCGGGGGACGTCCGCCGGGTCGCGTACTGCGACGACGTCGACGCCGAGGAACAGCGCTACAACGTGATCACGGTCGCCCTCACCGAGCCGTTCGACGAGGATGCGCTTCACCGGAACTTCTTCGCGACCTCATCCTGCGGCGTGTGCGGCAAGGCCGCGCTCGAGGACGTCGAGGTGCGCTGTGCCCCGATCCCCCCAGGCTTCCGCGTTCCGGCCACCGACACGATCGTGGCGCTGCCGGATGCCCTGCGTTCGGCGCAGCGCGTCTTCGACCGGACCGGCGGTCTGCACGCCGCGGGGCTCTTCACCGCCGACCGTGATGTTGTGAGCGTTCGCGAGGACGTGGGCCGCCACAACGCGGTGGACAAGGTGATCGGGGAGCAGCTCCTGACGGGATCGCTGCCGCTCGCCGAGCGCATCCTCCAGGTGTCCGGGCGCGTCTCCTTCGAGATCGTGCAGAAGGCTGCCGTCGCCGGCATCCCGGTCGTGAGCGCCGTCGGGGCTCCTTCGTCGCTCGCCCTCGACGCCGCCGATCGGCTCGGGGTTACCGTCGTCGGCTTCGTCCGCGACGGTGGATGCAACGTCTACACGCATCCCGACCGCGTGATCTGAGTCCGCTCGCCGCGGCCCGGCCGGCCTGTCATCTCGGCTGCGTAGAGTGGCGCTGTGCCGGAGCGCTGCTGGTGGGCGTCGTCGTCGGACCCGGAGATGCTCGCGTACCACGATGAGGAGTGGGGCGTGCCCGAGCACGACGAGACCCGATTGTTCGAGATGCTCTGCCTGGAGGGAGCGCAGGCCGGACTGTCGTGGTCCACGATCCTGCGCAAGCGCCAGGGCTACCGCGATGCCTTCCTCGGCTTCGACGCCGCGAAGGTCGCACGGTTCACGCCCGCCCGGGTCGAGCGCCTCCTCAAGGATCCCGGGATCGTCCGCAATCGGATGAAGGTCGAGTCGGTGATCCGCAACGCGAAAGGCGTGATGGATCTCCGAGCCGGCGGCTCGCTCGACGACCTCGTCTGGTCGTTCGTCGACGGCGCGCCCATCGTCAACCGGTGGGCGAAGCCCGG
>JBKOZW010000112.1:0-19019 GCA_046726095.1 Actinomycetota bacterium | reverse complement strand
TCATCGTCTGGGCGAAGCGGGCCGTGATCCCGGATGTCACGTTAAACGCCGGACCAAACACAAGCGCCAACGACGAGTTCGCGCTCGCTGCCTAGTCTCTAGGTAGCTGCCCGCCCCGTGGGCCTGCGGTCGGGGGTCGGGTATCACCTGAGCAGGCTGACCCCGCCGGTTCCGTCCGGAGGCCGGTGGGGGACATCGCATCCGAACTGGCCCCGAGGTCCTCCGCCGGTGGACACCGAGGGGCGAGAGCTGATCGCCGGCTGCGCCCGGAGAAGTCCCAGGCGGTCGCCCGAACACAGGGGTTCGAATCCCCTCACCTCCACGATCTGCCACGATCTGCGCCGACCAGACTCCCTTTCTACAGGGCATCGCGGACATCGACCAGAACGTGGCCGAGAACGGAACCATTCGCCCCCGCCAACGGTCAGATACGTGATGCCTCGCTCGTCTGGAAGTGGAGCCTCACTGGGCCGATCTGGATTGACCGGTTGCGGCGTCCGGATTACCGTGCGAAGTGGTGGGATGGCTCTCCGGTCTGGAAGGCCAGCATGTCAGTTCGAACGGGTAGCCGCCGAACGCGATGTGAGTGATGCCCACGGCCGTCCTGATCGCCCTCGCCGTCATCGAGATCGTCGTCCTCCTTCTGCTCGCCGGAGTGGTGTACCAACTCTTCCAGCAGCAGGGTCGCATGCTCGTTCAGCTCGAGACGATCGAGCAGATGATTCCCGAGATCGCCGACGCAGCAGGTCATCACGAAGGTCGTCGGCGCGGCATCCCAGTCGCGATGTCGATCCCGCCCTTCGAGCTGCCCGACCTCGAAGGGACGACGATCACGCAGGAAGACCTCGAGGGACACCGAGTCCTCCTCGTCAACTGGTCGATGACTTGCGGCTTCTGCGACGCGATCGTCGATGACCTGGCCAAGCTGCAGGATCGCTTCGCCAAGCAGGGTGTCACCGTGGTGCTCGTGAGTCGAGGGGACCCGATGGAGAACCGCCGATTCGTCGAGGAACGAGGCTTGCAGTGCCGGATCCTCCTTCAGCCCGAAGGCAACGGCGGGATCCCGGCATTCGCGGGGATCGGAACCCCCGCCGCCTATCTCATCGACGAGCACGGGCGGGTGGCCAAGCCGATGGCATTGGGCGCCGACGAAGTGCCGTCGCTTGCTCGCGAGGCCGCGGGGCGGCAGCTGAAGCTGAGCACCGAGCGCCCCCTCTCCGAGAGTCGTATCCAGCGCGAAGGCCTGCCGGCGGGCACGCTCGCCCCCTCGTTCTCTTTGCCGTCGGCATCGGGAGGCAAGATCTCTCTTGAGCAGTTCCGGGGCAGCGAGACCTTGTTGGTCTTCAGCGATCCGGATTGCGGTCCCTGCGAGGGCCTCGCCGACGACCTCGCTCGGTGGCACCGCGCCCATGGAGTTGACGAAGGCCCGGCGCTCGTGATGATCAGCCGAGGGGAGGTCGACGCGAATCGGCGAAAGATCGAGGAGCGCGGGATCACATTCCCCGTCGCCATCCAGCCGAGGTGGAAAGTATCGAAGGAGTACGGGATCTTCGCGACGCCCGTGGGCTTCCTTCTCGACGCGGACGGGGTGATCTCGCGCGAAGTCGCTCGCGGGCCGGAGGAGATCATGGCCCTGGCTCGCGACTCATCGGATCACGGGAAGGAGGTGACGACGAGGTAGTTCGCTGGAAGGACCTCCGAGTTCGCGGACTGTGCGACTCAGGAGGATTCGTTGGAAAGGGGCGTCGATGTACGACGGCCGATTCGACGAACTGATGAAGCAGGTCGGAGAACCGGTGTCCCGGCGCAAGGCGATGAAGACCTTCATCGTCGGCGGCGCCACCGGGGCTCTCGCCCTGCTTCAGGCCCCGAAGGCGGGAGCACAACCGGGCAGGTGCCGGAAGGTGAAGGCGATCTGCCGCCAGGACTACGAGTGCTGCAGCTTCTACTGCGGACCGGCGACGGGCAGGTGCGAATGTCCGCCGGGGACCAACTTCTGCAAGAAGAGCGGGCAGTGCATCCGGTGCCGCGGCGGTGTCTTCGACCCGGGAACCTGCACCTGCGATTGCGCGGCGGTGGGGTTGGTGAACTGCGACCCGTTCACCTGCTGCGAGGACAGGCCGGATCCGACGGCTGACTGCTGCCCGGGCGGGTACTGCAACTACTGCTACACGTACGACGGGCAGTACTACTGCTACTGCTGATCGCCGAGAGGCGGGACCGGCCGGGCCGGTTCCGCCTCGAGGGGCTCCCGAGGAGGGCGACGGTGCGTAGGGTGCTCTGTTTCGGCCTCGACGGGGGCGACCACGAGCTCGTCGCTCGCCTGATCCGCGACGGGGAGCTCCCCACCCTGGCCTCGCTCTCGGCGACGGGGGCGTTCGGGGCGCTGCGCTCCACGATCCCTGCGTTCACGCCGACCGCATGGTCCTCGTTGCTCACAGGGATGAATCCCGCCTCTCACGGCATCTTCGGCTTCTCGACGAACCCCAACCGGGGGACGCGACGCTTGGATAGTGCCGCGTCGCGCGCCGGCACGCCACTCTGGCGTCTTCTGGGAAGCGCGGGGATCCGCTCCGCGTTCATCACCGTTCCCTTCACGTACCCGGCCGAGCCGATCGACGGGATCATCGTCACGGGATTCGGTGGCCCGCAATACCCGGAGATACTTCCGGCGACCGTGGCCAACCGGATCCTGGCTGCGCACCCGACCCTGATCACGGCCGTCGCCCCCACGGGATGGACGGGTCGCGCGGACGCCATGGCCGACGCATTGATCGCCCACGTCGGCGAGATCGCCGACGTGTGCCTCTTGACGATGGAGCTCGAGCCCGAGCTTGGTCTTTTGTGCGTGGACTTCATGGCCTCGGACATCGCCGGACATCTCGCCTGGCACCGGTACGACCGGGACCACCCCGCGCATCGAGCCGACGAGGCTGGCGACGAGCTGATACGCGTGTACCGCGCGATCGACCGTGCGGTGGGCGATCTTACCGGACAGGCAGAGTGGCTCTTCAGGGACGAGCCGACCGTCGTCGTGATGTCCGACCACGGCTTGCAGCCGGCATACTGGATGTTCAACGCCAACTCTTGGCTCGAGCACGAGGGGTTCCTCCGGTTCGATCCCCGAGCGATCCGCCGGATGAAGCGAAAGCGAGCCTCATCCCGTGCGGCTCCGCCCGACGAGCATCTGGGCCCCGCACGAGCCCGGAGACGACGCGTGATCGACTTACTCCGATCGGGCCGCCCTGGACGTGAGTCGGCGTTCCCGATCGTGGACTTCGAAGCCTCCCGCGCCTATTGCTACGGGTACGGCGGGCAGATCTACATGAGTGAGGCGAACGGCGCTCGCCACGACGAAGGACTGATCCGGGAGCTCGGCTCCGCGTTCGCGTCGATACCGCACCCGTCGACGGGAGATCCCGCGTTCGACATCCTCCGCAAGGAGGAGATCTACTCCGGCCCGTTCATGGACCGAGCGCCCGAGCTGATCGTGCTCCCTCGTGACGAACGCGTGCACGTGGCCTCATCTCCGAGGCCCGGTCAGTCGCCGTTCGAGCTGCTCGATCGAATGGACCGCGGGAGCAATTGGTCCGGGCATCACGCGATGAACGGGTTCCTTCTGGCCGATGGCCCGGGTATCCGGCATGGGCCGGTTCCCGCTGGGGTGACGTTCGGGCAGATGGCATCGACACTCCTGGCGCTCCATGGCCTGGATGCGGACCTCGAGCTCCCGCCGATCGGAGCGATCCTGGACGACTCCGAGCTCCCTCGTCGCCGCGAGGTCGCCGCCGCTGCGCAGACGCCTTCCGACACGCCGACGTACACCTCCGAACAGGAAGCGGCGATCGTCGAACACCTGCGCGCGCTGGGCTATGAATAGATCGGGCCGGCGGGCTCGGGAGGTGTGGCCAGGCCGAGCGGTTGTCCCCCTAGGAACTTCCAGAACGAGCTCCGCCTGACGATCTTGTCGTCCCGGAACTCCCACAGATCGCATCCTCGGAACTCCACGGCGTCACCGTTGGGTTTCGTTCCCACGAGCGTCCACTCCGAGCATCCGTGTGAACCGCAGACCCAATGCTCGTCATCGAAGTATCGAGCGTCCGGGATTCGACCGAAGTGTGCGTCGAACGCTCGACGCACGTTCTCGATGCCGTGGAGGCGCCGTCCCCAAGGCCGGCGGCCCCGCGGCGTCTCGAACACACAATCCTCCGCGAAGAACGACATCACGGCGTCGAGATCCTGTCGATTCAGTGCCGTCAACAAGGCCCTGAGCGTCTCTTCTCTCGGGGATCCAGTCTCTGTGTCGTCCATCAGGTTCCCCCACTGCCGGCGGAAGACGGGCCAGGCGGTTAGTGGCGCGAGTGTAACGCTGGCTGGCTGCGAGGCGGTCCGCTACCGTCGCACGAGCCATCGGTGGCGTGCGCCACCCCCGGGTCATGACGGCAGGTTCTCAATCGATGGCCATCAGGAGTGGCGGAACTGGATGGAATGGTTCGAATTCCGTCCCCTTACCTTCACGATCGCCATTTGGGGCGTAAGGATTGCCCGGAACGCTCGTCGCCGATGGACAGTGGCATGCCACCCGACTTCGTGATCCAAGACTGGCTCCTCGATCCGTACGACGGCGATCAGGCGCCGGTGCACGTCCATCACGCGGGGGAGGAAGCCTTCATCTGCATCGAGGGTGATCTCGAGGTTGTCATCGACGGTGTCCGGACGACGGTTCCGCCTGGGGGTTTCGTGCTCATCCCGCGCGGAGCCCAGCACACGTTCGCGTCAGGGCAGGGTGGTCACGTCATCGCGGTGATGAGCAACGAGATCGCGGACCTCATCGATGGCCTCCACGCGGAACTCACCGACGAGGAGCGCGCGGCACTGTGGGATCGGTGCCGCTCCTCGCTCGTGGCGTCGTGATCCCCGTCAGACCACCTCGAGTTCGCCGGCCATCCCGAGCGACCGGTGGAAGCTGCAGAAGAACTCCAGCGTGCCCGATGCGGGGAACTTCACGTCGACCTCTTCGGACGATCCCGGATCGATCGTCACGTCCACGCTGAGCGTTTCGATCGAGAAGTTGTGCGGAACCGTGCCTTCGTTCTTGATCTCCAAGGTGATCGATTGATCCGCGGACCCGGTCAGGATCGTCGGCTTGAAGTAGAAGCCTTCGTCGTTGTCGGCCTCGATCTCGAAGGAGGACATCTCGGTGGCGTCCTGGGTCCCGTGGTCGTTCGCCTGGTCCGAGCCGATCGTGATCTTGCCGCCCTCGGAGGCCGAGCCGGAGCCTGTGCCACCAGCCGCTGGGCTGGATGTCGAGCTCGATGAGGAACAGGCCCCCGCGAGCAGGACGCTCGCCGCTGCGAGCGCCGCGAGCGTCAACGGTGTGGATCGACGCATCGGAACTCTCCCTCCTCCGGTTGGATGGTCTACGGGCGTCGAGCCGGCCCGGTTCAGGCCTGCTCGATCGCGGCGGTCGCCATCACCTGCCCGTTCGGGGACGTGATGGTGAGCCGGTCGTACTCGGTGATGTCGTCATGCGTGACGAGCCACGCACTGCCCTCGCCGTCCTCGATGTGGAGGGATCCGAGCTCGAGCGAATCTCCATCGGCCGCTAGGAGTGTCGCGGTCGCTTCCCCTCCATAGCCCGGGACCTTGGCGAACACGATGCCCCACGACGCCCACCCTCGGTCCGGGTCCCCGTCGTAGAGCAGCACCTGGCCGTGGACGCTCGAACCTGGCGCCGGCCTGAGCTCGCCGATCCGGAACTCCCGCCCCCCAAGCGCTTGGAGGAGACGTCGGTAGCTCTGCGCGTCGCCGGCCGCGAGGGAGGCGTCCGCGGCTGCGAGGGATGCCTTGTGGGCTTGGGCGAAGCCGAGGGCCACCGAGCCGACGATCAGGATCACTGCGGCGGCGGCCGCGACCGCTCGCCACGGCGGACGGTCGCGGCTACCCCGCGGGGAAAAGGCGGGCGTCGCGGGCACGCGTCCGTGCTCCTCCCACTCCTCGCCGAGCGTCCGCATGACGCGGTCACGGAGCTCCGCGGGCGGCTCCTGGTCGTGCACGGCGCGTGACAACGCCGAGACACCCTCCTCCAGCTTCATCCGCTCCTCGCGGCACGCCGCGCACCCGCGGAGGTGCCGCCGGACCTCGAGGTCTTCTGGTCCCTCGAGCGTTCCGAGGAGGTGTTCGGGCAGGAGGTCGCGGACCTCGTCACACGTCATGGTCGGCCTCCTTCGCCATCTCTGCCCGGAGCCGCATCAGGGCCGCGCGGATCCGCGTCTTCACGGTGCCCTGTGGGATGCCTTCGAGCGCCGCGACCTCCGCGGTCGTCCGCCCACCGAAGTACGCGAGCTCGAGCGCGGAGCGCTGCTGCGGGGACAGCACCTCCATCGCGCGGCGGGCGCGCGCCGAGAGGTCGGCGACCGCAGCCCGTTCGTCGGGGAGCGGCTCGGGATCGTCCTCCGGCTGTACGCCGACGGACCGGAGGCTCCCCGATTCGATGACGCGCCGTCGCAACGCGTCGATCGCGAGGGACCGGGCCGTGAGCAACACCCACGTCTCCAGACGCCCGCGTTGCGGGTCGTAGCGGTCGGCGATCCTCCAGAGCTTCACGAACGTGTCCTGTACGAGGTCTTGTGCGGCCTGATCGTTGCCCAACATCACCACGCCGAGCCCGTAGATCCTCGATGCGAATCGGCTGTAGAGCACGTCGGCGGCACGCTCCTGGCGGGCTGCGAAGTCCGCCATCAGAGCGAGGTCACTGCTCGGCTCGTCCGTCCTCACGAGTTCCAAGGTACTCGCAGGGTGTACGGGTGAGCAGCCAGAACGGTTCTCCCCGGTCCCGTCGTCGGTCGGCGGTACCCTTCGCGCTCGATGATCGAGCCCGTCCGCCTCTCTCGCCGGCGCGCCCAGCAGATCGCGGTGAGCGGCCAGCTCCTGGACGCTCCGCGCCGGACCGCGATCGTGCCGACCGTGGAAGCCCTCGGGGAGGTCCAGATGGACCCAACGTCCGCGGTCGCTCGGACGGAGCACCTGGTGCTCTGGAGCCGTCTGGGGTCGCGGTTCCGCGTGGCCGAGCTCGAGCGACTGCTCTGGCAGGAGCGTGCGTTGTTCGAGTACTGGGCGCACATCCTTCCGACCTCCGACCTGGCCATGCACCGCGTGTCGATGCGCCGGTACCCGGAGGGTGACGCGACCCGGCGGGTCTACGTTCGCGATTGGCTCCGTGCCAACGACGCGTTCCGCCGCTACGTCCTGCGCGAGCTGCGGCGCCGAGGCCCGCTGCGGACGCGCGATCTCGAGAACCGCGCGGCCATGGGATGGCGCACCGGCGGCTGGAACGACGAGGGGCAGAACGTCCCGATGCTCCTGGACATCTTGTGGCACCAGGGCAAGGTCATGATCGTCGGACGGGACGGCCAGCAGCGCGTCTGGGACCTCGCGGAGCGTTCGCTTCCGGAGGTGGCGACGAGGCCACCCCTCGAGGTCGCTCGGGAACTCGCGGAGCGTGACGCCCGAGCCGGCGCGATCGCGCGACCCGACAAGATCGGGTTCCTCTTCGACGGGCCGCCTCCCGCGCGGGACCGCGCCATCGATAGCCTCCTCGCGGAGGAAGTCATCGTTCCGATCGAGGTGGACGGGTTGCGCGGCCGGTGGGTGACCCATCGCGACCTCCTCGACACGGCGTTCCGCGGTCGCACGACGCTCCTGTCACCCTTCGACGACCTGATCGCCGATCGCCACCGCACCGAGCGGCTGTTCGGCTTCCGGTTCCGGCTCGAGATCTACGTTCCCAAGGCGAAGCGCGAGCACGGGTACTTCGTCCTGCCGATCCTTCGAGGCGATCGGCTCGTCGGGCGGATCGACCCGCTGTTCGACCGGAAGGCGCGGGTCCTACGCATCAACGCGGTCTACGCGGAGCCCGCGGCGAAGCCGTCGGACTGGCCGCCGGCGAAGCGCGCCATCGATGACCTGGCGGCGTGGCTGGGTGCTGACGAGGTCGCGTGGCCTGCGTTGCCCGCCGTGTGGCGCTAACGCGGCCGTCCAGGCACACGGTTGCTCACCAGGTTGAAGACGGCGACCCAATCGAACACATCGAGCTCGGCCGGTCTCGCGGCATGGATCAGGCCGCGCTCCTCGGCCAGTCGAGTCCAACGGCGGCGATCAGCCCCGGCGAATATCCGTTCGGCGGGCCTATCTGGCGCTGCGAACGCGCGAGCGAGGAGGCGCACGAACGCGGTCCGCTGGTCCGGCGGCAACAGGGCAGGCTCGCGTCGCCGGATCACCAGCATCGCGGCGTCGACGCTCGGGACGGGACGGAACGCCGATCGCGGTACCCGCCGGACGACGGCGAATTCCCACCACGGCAGCCAGCCAAGGGACACCAAGGTACTCGGCGCGATCGCTGCGCGCTTCCTTGCCATCTCGAACTGCACGAGTGCATCGACACGCACCAGCGGTGACGCAACGTCGTCGAGCAGCCGCCGAAGGACCCGCGTTCCGAACGAGAAGGGGAGGTTCCCGAACACACGGAACGGTTCTTGGGGGAGCGACACGTGGAGCGCGTTCGCCTGAACGACCTCGACGTTCGACCGGGAAGCGAACGCCGTGCGGAGATGGTCAACGAAGATCGGATCCCTCTCGACCGCGATCACCCGACGAGCGTGTCGAGCGAGCGACCGCGTCAGCGCACCTGAGCCCGCTCCGATCTCGACGACGAGGTCGCCGGGTCCGATGTCCGCCTGCCGAACGAGCTCGCTCGCGATGACGGCGCTGCGGAGGAGATGCTGACCGTCAGACCTTGAGCCGCTCGGCCGTGGCGCGCGTGGCTGCGCGCCCACGGACCATCACCATGAAGGTGCCCATGACGGTGGGAGTCTAGTGCGTGCCGGCGCTCGCCGCGTCCGGGACCATCCGGTCCCGTGCGAAGCGGTGGGGCGTGAACGGGCGGATCAGCTCCGGCGTTCGTCCGGTTGCGACCAGCTCCGCCATCGTCCGGCCGAAGGTCGGCGAGCCCTTGAACCCCCACGTCCCCATCCCCGCCATGAGGAAGAACCGCGGCACCTCGGTCTCGCCCAGGATCGGGGAGGAGTCGGGCGTCATGTCGCAGAGGCCGGTCCACTGACGCATCGCGCGCGCCCTCGCCATGAACGGCAGGATCTGGATCGAACGCTTCGCGGCTTCGGAGAGGAAGTCGAAGGTCGACCGGGTCGAGTACGTGTTGTACGGGAGGATCTCGGCGCCGACCAGGAGCTCTCCTCGCGCGGTCTGCGAGATGTACACGTACAGGTCCATCGACGAGACGAGTCCGTCGAGCACGTGACGGTAGGGCTCGGTCACGAAGGCCTGGAGAGGATGCGTAGTGATCGGCAGCTTGAGGCCGGCCATGGCGGCGACGGTTGAGGTCCAACCGGCGACCGCGGAGACGACCGCGCCGGCCTGGATCGGACCGGCCTCTGTCTCGACCCCCACGCAGGTGCCGTCTCGCGTGATGATCCCGGTGACGCCCAGTCCTTCGTGGATGTGGACCCCGCGCCCGGTCGCGGCCGACGCGAACCCCCACACGACCGAATCGTGCCGCGCGATCGACCCCGGCGGGTGGTACGAGGCTCCGAGCACCGGGAGCTCGCCGCCTCCCGTCAGATCCACGAGCGGGTTGAGCGTCCGGATCTCGTCCGGGGTCAGGACGTCGGTCTGGACGCCGTAGGCGCGGTTCAGGAGCGACTTGTCGCGTTCGACCTCGAGCGAATCGACCGTGTGGCAGAGGTCGAGCTCGCCCTGCGTGGAGAACTGGATGTTGAAGTCGAGCTCCTGGGAGAGCGTGCGCCAGAGCGCGAGGCTCGCCTTGTAGAGGGGGACGTTCTCCGGCGTGTTGTAGTTGGCGCGGACGACCTGCGTGTTCCTCCCGGACGCGCCGGATCCGATGTAGCTGGCCTCCAGGACGGCCACGTCGCGGATCCCGTGACGGGCGGCGAGGTTGTACGCGAGCGAGAGCCCGTTGACCCCGCCGCCGACGATAACGACGTCGTACCGCGATCGGGGGTCGGCCCGCCGGAGGAACTCGCGTCGACGGAAGAGGCCGGTCACTGCATTGCCTCTCCCGGCGTGAGTGCGGCGATGCGCGAACGAAGGTGCGCCCCGATGGCCGCCGGCACGAGGATGCGGATGCGGCCATCCTCCACGAGCATCTTGGCGGGCACGTGGGCGACCTCGCCCTGGATGAAGCCCCGGTCCGGGAGCTGAAGGCGTGACAGGAGACCGAACACCGAACGGGCGTCGTCACCATCGAGGATCGAGCTGGCCCAGGCGTCGGTCGTCTCGATCACGAGCGCATCGGGGTCGAGCACGGTCAGCCGAGTCTCCGTCTCCCGAGCGATCTCATGGGCGACCTCGGGTTGGCACACGAGCAGGAGCTCGTCATCGGCGGTACGGCACGCCGTCGCCCGGCCGGGCACGACGAGCGCGTCGAGGGCGTCGGCCGTTGCGCACGCCGTCACGACTCCGACGGGGGCGTTCGTGAGGTCAGCCACGGAGCCGCTCGCCCCCGGGGTCGTAGAACGGTGTCGGCACGATGTGGGCAGGGGCTCTGCCCGCGTGGAGGTCGGTTGGGAAGCGGCCGTCGGCGTCGCGAAGCCAGCCGAGGGCGATCGTGGCGCCGACGGCCTCGGACCGCGCCGCCGACGTGACCCGTCCGACCACGCGGCCACCGGCGAGCAGCGGGACCCCGCGGGCCGGTGGCCCGTCGATCTTCAGGCCGACCAGCCGGCGCTCGAGCGGTAGTTCGTGCATCCTCTCGAGCGCGAGCTTTCCGACGAAGGAGGGCTTGTCCATCGCGACCGCCCACGACAGACCGAGTTTCACGGGGTGATCGTCGGGGAGGGTGTCCTGCGCCAGGTAGAGGTGTCCCTTCTCCAGGCGGAGGACGTCGAGGGCGTCCAGCCCGAAGGGCTGGACGCCCTCGACCCGTCCCATGTCGAGAAGGGCGTCGTACAGCTCGGGGCCACGCCTTCGCGGGTGGTGCAGCTCGAAGCCGACCTCGCCGACGAACCCGACGCGGAGCGCGCGACACGGAACCCTCGCCACCGTGATCGTCGCGTGGGCCATGTGGGGAAGCGCCTCGGCGCCCACGTCGCCATCGGTCAGTCGTTCGAGGACGGTGCGGGCGCGAGGGCCCGCGACGAGGATCGCGCCGAGCTGGGACGTCTGATCGAACAGGTGCACGTGGAGCTCCCACCGGTCGATCCGGTCGCGGAGCCACGCCTCCATGAACGAGGCGCCGCCCGAGGTGGTGCACAGCAGGAACCGGCCGTCCTCGAGCGCGGCGACGATACCGTCGTCGATCACGTAGCCGGCCTCCGACAGCACGACCGTGTGCCGCGAGCGGCCGGGCGCGATGCCGCGGACCGGGATCGGGAGGACCCGATCGAGCAGCTCCGCGGCATCGCGCCCGGCGACCAGGAACTTCCCGAGGGTGCCGACGTCCATCACGCCGACGCGCCGGCGAACGGCTCGGATCTCCTCTTCGACATCGCCGAACGTGCTCGGGCGCATCCACGAGCCGCTCCGGATCATCCGAGCGCCGAGCGCGAGATGACGGTCGTGCAGGGACGTGCGCTGCTCGATCACCTCGTCGACGCCCGCGAAGGCGGCGAGCAGCCGCCCGCAGACGGCCCCCTGGCACGGTCCCATCGTGGCGGTCGTGTAGCGCTTCAGGATCTCCGAGGACCGCCAGCCCTCATCCCACGCCTGTCCGAGGTCGTCGAGGCTGACGTCTTCGCACAGGCAGACGTAGCCGTCTCGCTCGGTCGCGACCGTCGCGACGTCGGCGGCGACGTCCCCCGCGCCCGCCGCGGCACGGCGGCCGCTCTCCTCGGCTGCATCGAGCGAGCACCCGGGCTGGACCACGTCGCCCGCACCGACGACTTCGTCGGTCGTCCCCATGCGGAGCAGCGCGTCGCGGGGAGCCCAGCCGAGCGACAGGACCAGCGTGTCGCAGGCGATCCGCTCCCGCCCCGATGCGGTCCGGACGACGACCGCATCGACCTGCCGGCGACCCTCGGCCGAGACCACCGGCCCGTCCGCGACGACCACGTCCACCCCGGCGTCGCGCAGGATCTGCGCGGAGGCGCGACCTTCGTCGGTGGTCGCGACCAGGACCGCGCGGCGGCCGGGCGCCACGCCGTGGCGCCCGGCAAGCCGCGCGGCGCCCCGCGCGAGGAACACCCCGGGCAGGTCGTTGCCGGGGAAGACCGCATGGGCCTCGACGGCGCCCGTCGCGGCGATCACGCGCCGGGCTTCGAGGTGCAGCGTCTCGACCGGTCCGACGACCGGAACGAACGGACCTTGGTACACGCCCAAGGCCGTGTGCCGCTCCAGGACCTCGGCGCCTGCGGCTCGCGCGCTCGCCGCGAGCGCCTCGATGCGCTCGATCGTCGCGGGATCGGCGATCTTCTCGGCCAGGCGCCCCTCGTCCACGACGACGGTGCGGGAGCCCGCCGCCGCGGCCTCGACCGCCGCCGCGAGGCCGGCGACCCCTCCGCCCACGATCAGCACGTCGACGTGGAGCGTCCGCGCCGGGCCCAGCCGAGGCGCGCGGCCGACCGGCAGCCGACCGACGCCCGTCGCCCTCCGGATCACGCGTTCGGCCCAGTTCCACGCGAACCGTGGGCGGATGAACGTCTTGGAGTAGAAGCCGACCGGCAGCAACGCGTGGAGACGGTCGGTCACGTGGAGCGCGTCGCGCTCGGCCGACGGCCACCCGGACTCGCGTCGGACCACCTGCCCGCCGCGGGCCTCCGCCGTGCACGCTCGCAGGCCGGGGTCCCCATCCACGTTCACGAGGCAGTTGGGACAGTCACCGGTCAGGCAGTAGAGGCCGCGGCGCCGGTGGTGCTTCAGCGACCGCGTGAAGGTCCGGACGCCGTGGCGGTAGAGGGCGCTCGCGACGGTGTCTCCCCGCTCGACGCCCACGCGCCTGCCCTCGAACTCGAGGGCATCAGCCACCGCGTTCGATCCGGTTGCCGACGGTGTCGCGGACGACGGTCACCCAGCGCCGGCATCCGAATGCGTGGAACCAGCGTTCCTCCTGCAGGCCCTGCGCGTTCTCGCGGAGGTAGACGCGCGCGAAGTCCGCCTCGGGGCCGGGCGAAGACAGCGCCCGGAGCTCTCCACCGAACGTGAACTCCTCGAAGGGCCGCGATCCGCACCGTGGACAGGGCACCTCGAGACTCACCGGCGAGCCCGCTTGCGGTCGCGCAGGATCGTGTGCGCGGAGTTGTAGCCGGGCGCGCCGGTGACGCCTCCGCCGGGGTGGGCGCCGGCCCCGCAGAGGTACAGCCCGCCGATCGGCGTGCGGTAGCCGGCCCAGCCGGGGACGGGTCGCATGAAGAAGAGCTGCTGGATGTTGAGGTCGCCGTGGAAGATGTTGCCCTCGGTCAATCCGAACCGGCGCTCCAGATCGAGCGGGGTGAGGACCTCCATCGCTTCGATCGCGCCGGGCGCGTTGGGTGCGTACCGGCCGATGATGTCGACGACGCGCTTGCGGAGCAGGTCGCGCTGGTCGTCCCACGTGCCGACGCGGAGCCGGTAGGGCACGTACTGCACGAAACACGTCATCACGTGCTTCCCCGCGGGCGCGAGCGTGGGATCGACGTTGGACGCCACGACGCAGTCGACCCAGAGCTCGTCGGGGATCTCTCCCCACTTGGCTACGTCGTACATCCGCTCGGCCGCCTCGAGCGTTGGGACGAGCGTCGCGAACGAGCGACGGTTGAGATCGGCGTCGGTGGGCATCCCGTTCCATCGCGGCGCCTCGGTCAGGACCATGTTCACCTTCGCGCACGGGCCGTCCATCTTGATCGCCTCGACCGAGCCGCGGAACCCGTCCGGCAGGTCCGCCGGATCGACCAGACCGAGGAACGTCCGCTTCGGATCCGCGTTGGACACGACCACGTCGGCGGCGAGCTCCGTCCCGTCGTCAAGGACGACGCCGCGGGCGCGTCCACCGGCGCTCGCGATCCGTGCGACGGGGGCCTCCGTGCGCATCTCGACCCCCGCTTCGCGTGCGGCCGCGGCCATCGCCTGCGTGATCGACCCCATCCCGCCGATCACGTGGCCGAACCAACCCTGCACGTCGTCGTCGCCGCCGGAGAGCAGATGGAACAGCAGACCGATCGCGGTGCCCGGACGGTAGGGCGGCGCGTGCATGCCGTACACGTTGTTCGCGAGGAACATCCGCTTGATCTTCTCGGACTCGAAGTGGCGGTCCAGGAACGCGCCGAGGGAGCCCGTGAGGAACTCGATCAGGTCGGTGATCTCGTCGCCCTTGATCTTCTTGACGCGACCGTAGACGCGGCGGCCCTCACGGAGCTTGGCCCATCGGCGCGCGTGGACGTCCGGCGGCGCCTCCAGGAAGAACGGCTGGAGGTAGCGCGCGAGCTCCTTGAGCCGCCCGTCCACGCGATCGAACGTGCGCGCGTCGACCTCGCTCACGCGCGACCACTCGGCGACGGTCCGCTGATGATCCGTCCACCACGGCAGCACCGTGCCGTCTTCGAAAGCGACCTGCAGGCCGGGCTCGCACGGAACCATCCTCAGCCCGTGGCGTTCGAGCTGGAGGTCGCGGATCACCTCGGGCCGCAGCATCGAGGCGATGTACGAGGCCGTGGACGCTCGGCAACCCGGCGCGATCTCCTCGGTGACGCACGCGCCACCGAGGATCTCGCGCCGCTCCAGGACGAGGGTCCTCAGTCCGGCACGCGCGAGGTAGAACGACGCGGTGAGGCCGTTGTGCCCCCCGCCCACCACGATGGCGTCGTAACGCGTCTCATCCATATGGCCCGGTGTCCCAGGAAGGACGCGCGGCACCGTACGCGACCTGCGGTTGCGCGGTCAACGCGAGCGGGTGACCTGACGTCAGCCGGTCGGTTCCGGCGCGATGCCGGGGTCGATCTCATCGCCCGTGTAGATCGTCGGGCCGAAGACGGAGACGTCTTCGAACTCCGGGTACCGGTCGAGCCAGGTCGATGCGAAGACCGCGGCGAACTCGGCATCGTCGAGCAGGTCCTGTTCGACGGCGTTGCGAGGGACGTACGGCCCGAGGTTCTGGCGGTACGTGAGGTGCCGGATGTGGGCAGCGACGTCGTCCATCGACGCGCCGGAGTCCCGGAGGCCGTCGACGTTCAGGTAGACCTCGCTCGGCCACACGTTCTGGACCACGGAGGCCGGGCCGGCGCCGAACCGCTCTTCGATCACGCGCGTGAGTTGGATCGGGTCGAGACGGATGCCCTGGACCTCGTCGGGGAGCGGGCATTGACCGTGATCCGCCGTAACGATCAGCACGTACTCGCCGGGGAACCTGGCTTCGAGCTCGGCCTCGAGCTTGCCGAGTTGCTCGTCGACCGTCCGGAGCATCAGCCCCTCCCAGTCCGAGTACATGTTGTAGATGTGTCCCGTGTAGTCGGGCGACTTGTACGTGGTGTAGAGCAACGAGGGCCCGGCCCGACCGATCGGCTCGGAGCCGAGCGTCGCGCTGATCAGATCGTGCTGGTACTCGACGACCGGGGGACTGCAGCAGGGCGATTGGCCGCCCTTCGGATCGAACTGCGGGTCCCAGCCCGGCGAGACGAATGCCTCCTGATGCGCCTCGTACACGTCGAGTCCCGGCGTGCTCGCCGGCAACCGGAAGAGCTCGGGGTTGTGGGGCGCCCAGCTGCCGGTCCCTTCGTTCCAATAGACCCCGACCGGCTTCTCGTCCGGGCCCCGGTCGGGGCCGCCGAACCCGATCATCCCCATGTGCCAGACCTGGTAGCCGATCTGTCCGACCCAAGCCTTGTTCTCGGTGGAGGCCGAGTACAGATCGGCGAGGGTCGGCAGCAAGAGGTCCGATGGCTGAGCGTTGCCCGGCTCGCCATAGGTCTTCCGGGATCCGTAAGACCCGCCTCGGATGTTGTGGCCGGTGACGCCGTGATTCCGGGGGAACGTGCCCGTCCCGATCGTCGCGTGCGCGCACGCCGTGATCGCGGGGAAGGAACCGGTGAGCGCGTTCCGGTAGTTGGCCCCTTCGGCCATGAGGCGCTTGAGCGTCGGCCAGTCATCCGGCCACTCGTCCAGGACGTTCCAGCCGCCCCCGTCGAAGACGTAGGTCACGACGATCTTCGGTCTGCGGCCCGTCGTGGTGAGTCCCGGCAACACCTGGCCCGCTCGTTCCGGCCAACCGTCGAAGCCGATCAGCTGAGCCGTCGTCGGAGCGAGGTCGGCGAGGGAGACACGATCGGCCGAGTCGGAGCTCTCGACGATCCTGGGGCCGTACACGACGAGCGGGATCCGCTCGAGGTACATCCAGACCGACGCGTGACTCGTCCGCGGGTCCTGGGGAACGAGCGAGAGCGACTCCGCTGCGTAGTTCGCGCTGTTGAACGGTGCCACGACCAGCTGGAGGTCGCCCGATCGCCCCGGATGATAGGCGCGCCGGATCAGCTCCATGTACTCGAAGCCCAGATCCGTGGCGGCAGCGCCCTGGACGGCCTGCGCGTCTGGCAGGGTGGCCTTTGAGACGAGGCGACCGAGGGCGGCCCCCGCGATCACCCAGAGGAAGCCGCCCAGCCCGCCGACCACGAGGAACCGCCGGCGCGAAGGGTCATGAGCGTCGCCGATCAATCCGCGCCGCGACGCCCAGTGGATCAACGCGAACCCGACGATCCACACCGCGAGCCCCGCCACGATGCCCGTCACGATGCTCCCGAGCCATGTGACGAACACGGCGACCGCCCCTCCAAGGAGGGCGAACACGATGAGGGAGCGCGGGACCCGGTGCGGCGTCACGAACGCCTATGGTGGCAGATGCCGTGACGCCGAACGGCGCAGCGAGGTGGAGTTCCGGTGACGCCGTTCAGCTGCGCTTGCGTTGCAGGTCGAGGAAGGGGAGGGGCACGACCGTGGCTCCCACCTTGCCGCGCTCGCCCTCGACGCTGTACTCGACCGACACGCGCGTCCCGAGCTTCTCGTGGGCCTTTTCGACCGACCCGAAGCCGACCATCTTCTTGATCGTCGTGCCCCACGCGATCGACGTCGCACGACCGATCTGCCGGCTCTCGCGGTAGACGGGAACGGGGGAACGGTCGACGAACGGCGAGATCATGGGGGCGAGCCCGTGCCGGGCGAACATACCTTCGATCCCGCCCCAGTCGAGCTCGAGCCCCACGAGGCGCCGCGCCGGGCCGCCGCCGGCACGCTCCGCCGCGAGCGCGGCCTTGCCCGTGAACGACGCGGCCTTGCCGAACTCGACGAGGCGACCCAGCCCCAGCTCGAACGGCGAGTAGTTCTGCTCGGGGCTGATCGCGTGCCGGGCGCTCGTGTACTCGGCCTCGATCAAGATCAGTCCGGCCTCCACCCGCGCGGCGTCGAGCGCGCGGATGCCGGCGGGGTGGATCCCGTACGGCTCGCCGGCGGTGAACACGGCGTCCCAGACCGCGAGGGCATCCTCGACCGGGATCCAGATCTCGTACCCACGGTCCCCGGTGTACCCGGTCCGCGTCACGCTGACGTCGACACCGGCGATCGACGAGCGCCGGTGGCGGAAGTAGCGGACGTCCGCCCAGTCCTCGCCGGTCGCCGCCTCGAGCACCTCACGGCTGAGCTTGCCCTGGAGCGCGAGCGCGGCGAGCTCCTCCGTCACGTCGGCGACCTCCACGTCGAGGCCGGTGGCGTTGAGCAGGAACCAGCGAGAGCACGGATCCGCGGAGGTCACCCGGTACTCATCGTCCGCGAGGCGCGTGATGGTGCCGTCGTCGAGGACCTTGCCGTCCTCGTCGCACCAGGGCGTGTAGATGACCTGATCGACGCGGATCTTCGAGACGTCCCGGGTCATGACGCGGTCCAACAGACGGGCGGCATCGCGCCCGCGGACCACGTACTTGTACAGCGGGGTCGTATCGATCACGGCCGCCGCTTCCCGGATCGCGCTGTATTCGATGTCGTGGAAGTCGGCATACACCTGCGCTGCGAAGTACCCGGCCCACTCGCTCCAGACCTGCTTCCGGTTCAGCTCTCGCTGGCGCGGATAGAAGGCGGTTCCGATCGACACGCGTTGGCCTCCTCGGACGGGGCGCGCGCAGAGCCTACGGGAGCGGCTCCGATGCCGTCCGTGACCCCTTGACCTGAAGTCAGGGGGTCGTTGGTGTGCCCCCGGGGCCCCGGCTAGCATCCCCTGGTTCCCGACCGTCTCGGAAGGAGACCCGGTGGCCAAGCGGTACGACGCGGTCGTGATCGGTGGGGGACACAACGGTCTCGTGAACGCCGCGTACCTGGCCCGAGCGGGCCTCAAGGTCCTCGTGCTGGAGCGACGGCACATCCTGGGCGGCGCCACGCTCACCGAGGAGATCGTACCCGGGTTCCAGTTCTCGGTGTTCTCCTACGTCGTCTCCCTGCTGCGCCCCGAGATCATCCGCGAGCTGGAGCTGCCGAAACACGGCCTGGAGATCCTTCCGCTCGACGGAACGATCACGCCGCTCGACGACGACTCCCTGTGGCGGGTGAACGACCACGGCAAGACCGTTCGCGAGCTCCGGCGCTGGTCGTTGAACGACGCCGAGGCGTACGAGGAGTACGGCCCGCTGATGGCCGAGATGGGACGGTTCATCAAGCCGATCCTGTCGGTGCCGCCTCCCGATCCCGGCAAGCTCTCGCCGGGCGAGTGGCTGCCGCTCACCCCGCTCGCGAAGCAGTTCCGCGACCTGCCGCGACGTCTGCAGACCACGTTCATCCAGCTGATGACGATGTCCGCGGCCGACTTCCTGGATCAGTGGTTCGAGACGGAGCCGCTCAAGGCCACGATGAGCGCGAGCGGGATCATCGGGACGTTCCAGGGCCCGCGTTCGCCGGGGACGGCGTACGTGCTGCTCCACCACTACATGGGCGAGATCGACGGCGCCTTTCGCTCGTGGGGCTTCTCGAAGGGTGGCACGGGCGGCGTGTCGAACGCGATCGCCGCGGCCGCGCGCCACTTCGGCGCCGAGATCCGCACCTGT
>JBKOZW010000111.1:0-3686 GCA_046726095.1 Actinomycetota bacterium | reverse complement strand
GGCTCGAACCCACGGGCACGGAGGCGGAGCCAGCGCTTGAGGTCGTCGAGCCCGCCGACGGAGTCGCGACGATCAGGGGATGACGGGACGCGACAGGAGACGAAGGTCGCGGATCCCGTCCATCAGTGCGCGCATCATGGCAGGCTCACCGCCTCGGTAGGCTGCCGATGCGATGATCCTCGAACTCCCGGAGCCGGCAACGATCGACATCGACGGCCCGGTCGTGTTCCGCGAATGGCCCGGCCCGGAAGAGACCACGTTCGTCTTGATCCACGGCCTCGGAGGTTCGCACCTGAGCTGGGTCCAGGTCGCGGCCGGCCTCTCGGGGCTCGGCCGTGTGGTGGCGCTCGACCTTCCTGGGTTCGGCCGCTCCCCGGAGGCGGGGCGAGGAACCAAGGTGATGGACTCGCGTCGATCCCTCTCCCGGTTCCTCGATCGAGTCGCGAAGGGCCAGGTCGTCCTGGTCGGGAACTCCATGGGAGGACTCGTTGCGATGACCGAGGCGGCGGTCGAACCCGACCGCGTCGCGGGACTGGTCTTGACGGCATCCGTGTTCCCGTGGGTCCGCGGCTCGCTCCCGCATCCGTTCGTGCTCTGGGCGTTCGCTCTCTACGACGTGGAGAGCATCGGCGAACGTGTTGTCCGGACGCGGCGCCGCTCGGTGAAGCCGGAACGGTTCGTAGCGTTGGGGCTCCGGCTTCTCACGGTCGAACCCGCACGGATCCCGGCGGACATCGTGGAGCTGCAGGTCGAGCTGATCCGGGACACTCGAGACGATCCCGATCAGCCGCACGCCTTCATCGAGGCGGCTCGTTCGATCACCTCGTTCGTCCGGAACCCATCGGTGTCGAGCCGGGCGATGGACGCGATCCGGTGTCCCGTGCTCGTGATCCACGGCCGCCGCGACCGCTTCGTCCCGGCGCGTTTCGTCGAGGCCGCGCTCTCGTCACATCCCGCGTGGCGAGGCAGGATCCTCCCCGGGGTGGGGCACGTGCCGCAGATGGAGCGGCCCGATCGGTGGCTGAACGAGGTCGCCGACTGGTACGCGGCGAGGCTGCGTTAGTCCGCCGAAGAGCGCAGCGCTTTCTTCGTCGCCGCTCGGTCCAGGTCGTCGACCGCACGCTCGATCCCGCGCGCCAGCACGTCGATGTCCTTCACCGCATCCCAGTCGGCCGTCAGCCCGAACGCCATCGTGCCGCCCAGCGAGGTACACGCGATCGACAGGCCGCCGTGCTCGCCCAACGGCATCGCGGGGTAGCTCGCCTTTAGGCGGGCCCCCGCCAGGTACAGCGGCATCTGCGGCGCGGGGACGTTGGAGATGACCAGGTTGAACCACCGGCCGCGCGACACCAGCCGCGCCGCCGCCGCGTGGAGGGCCGGCGGCGCGTACGCACCGAGGCCGATGATCGCGTCCGCCGACACCGCCATCGATGACGACTTGAGCTCCTCGGTCGCCGCGCGGACCTTGGCCAGTCGGGACCGCGGCGTCATCTTCCCGACCGGGATCTCGACGAACGCCGGCGCGACCCTGTTGCCCACGTCGCCCGTCTCCGCCTTCGAGCGGACGGAGACCGGGACGAGGACGCGGAGGGAACGGACCTTCGTTGCCTCGCCGCGGGCGACCAGCAGCTCGCGCAGTCCGATCGCGACGGCCGTGACGACCACATCGTTGATCGTCCCACCGAGCGATCGCTTGATCATTCGGAGCCGCTCGAACGGGACGTCGGCGATCGCGAAGCGTCGCGCGGGCCCGAGAGGGCCCTCGAAGGGTCCTTCGGGCGCGGGTCCCATCCCGACGAGCGCGCTCGCGCCGGCGACCGTCCGGGTGATCGCGTCGATCGCGCGCATCGGGGCCTGCGCCGCGCGCGCGATCGCCTCGACGGGGTGCGACGCCATCTCGGCGACGGCGTCGCGGATCAGCTCGTCATGATCGGGGATCGGTTCGGGTTTCGAGGGGCGCTTCGGAGGATCGCCCAAAGGTGCGTCCGCGTCGAGGTCGAACAGGGCCGACCCGATCATCATGCTGCCGATCCCATCCGCGAGGGCGTGGTGCAGCTTGAGGAGGACGGCGGTACGACCCCCTTCGAGGCCCTCGAAGACGTAGAGCTCCCACAGCGGCTTGGACCGGTCGAGCGGCCGCGATAACACGCGGCCGACCGACCGCTCCAGCTGGAACCGTCCACCCGGCGACGGAACAGCCGAACGTCGGAGGTGGAAGTCCAGGTCGAAGCGGTCGTCGTCCACCCAGAGCGGTCGGCCGAGGTTGGCCGGCACCGGAAGGACACGCTGCCGCAGACGCGGAGCGAGGTGGATCCGCGCCTCCACGACGCGCTGCACGTCAGCGTACGTGAGCGGCCCGTCGGCGCGGGGAGCCAGGATCGACAGCCCTGCCACGTGCATGTGCATCGCCGGGCTCTCCAGATACAGGAAGCTCGCGTCCAGGCTCGAGAGTCGCTCCGCAGCCATCGGGTCATGCTAGGGTCCGCGCCGATGAGGCGACGACCCGCGTTCGGCGGCGCGATCGCCACGGGCGTCATCTCGATCCTCTTCGTGGTCCCCTCTGCGAACGCTGCGTCGGATCCGACGGCGACGGCCGGTCCGGGCCTCGAGCCGGTGCCGACCGGGTACGCTGCGACCGTCCGGGTGCCGCAGGACTTCCCCACGATCCAGGCTGCCGTCGATCACGCGCGTCCCGGCGGGATGGTGCTGATCGGTGCGGGCGTCTACCGAGAGTCGGTGACCGTGACGACGCCGTACCTGACGATCCGCGGCACGGATCGCAACCGCACGATCATCGACGGCGAGTTCCGCCGCGCGAACGGGATCCAGGTCGTCGAGGCCGACGGCGTCGCGATCGAGAACCTGACGTCGCGCGACAACCTGTCGGACGGCGTGTCGTGGAGCGGGGTGCACGGGTACTGGGGTCGCTACCTCACCACGTACGACAACGGCGATCACGGGATCTTCGCCTCCGATTCCGATCACGGCCAGATCGACCATTCGTCCGCGAGCGGTTCGGCCGATTCCGGTTTCTCCATCGTTGGATGCGATCCGTGTCGTTCGGTGATCGACGACGTGGTGGGTGCCGGCAACGATGCGGGTATCCGAGCGACGAACGCAGCGGACCTGGCGATCGTGAACAGCGCATGGTCTGGCAACGTGGCCGGCGTCGTGACGGACACCCGGGACTCGGAGGCGCGTCCGCCGCAGCAAGGGTCGGTGTTCGCGGGCAATGACGTGCACGACAACGGCACCCCCGATGCGCCGTCGTTCGCGCTCCCCGACCAGTCGCTCGGTGCGGGGATCGTCGTCAGCGGCGGTCTCGACAACCTCGTCACGAGCAACCTGATCGAAGACCAACCGACCTATGGGGTGGTCGTGCTGCCCATGCTCGATCGGAGCCTCTGGCCGACCGCCGGCAACCAGGTCCGGGACAACGTCGTGCGCCGGAACGGCCTCGCAGATCTCGCGTTGGGCGCGCCGTCGGCGGGAGGCGACTGTTTCGCGGGGAACGAGACGACGACGAGCCAACCGCCAGCGATCGAGCTGCTCTATCCGTGTCAGGGGCCGAGACCGTTCCCCGGCGGGGGTGGCTCGCTTGCGCCGACGATGGAAGCGCTCACGCGCTCCCTCGACGCATCCGACCGGTCGATCCCGCATGGCGACCTAACGGGGCTGGGGGCGCC
>JBKOZW010000110.1:0-11286 GCA_046726095.1 Actinomycetota bacterium | reverse complement strand
GACGGGCGGGATCAGCAATGCGGTGCCGACCCCTTCGAAGATCGAGTTGCCGAGTATGAGGACGCCGAGGCCGGGAGAGGCTGCGCTCATCAGCGCTCCGATCCCGTAGATGACGAGGCCGATGGTGAAGCAGCGCTTGCGGCCCCAGCGGTCTGTCAGCTTGCCGCCGGGGATCATGAGGGCGGCCATCACCAACAAGAACACGGTGATCGCGATCTGCACGCCTTGCACGGTCGTACCGAGGTCCTTGCTGATATCAACGATCATGACGTTCATGTTCGAGCCGGCGAAGCTGCAGATGAACTGCGCAAGCGCGAGCGGAACGAGGATCTTCCGCAACGCGCTCGAAGGCCGTCCGACGCTTGCACCTTCACCCATGCGTACCCCTCACGATCGGCGGTTCCCACTCCTATCACGAGCGCCTGAGTGTTGAGCCAAGAGAGATGCGTTCGACGTCGGGATGGGCGGAGCTCAGATGCGACGGGCGTCGACCGATCCCGCCTCGTCGGCCGTGTCCAGGAACGCTTCGAGCGCGTCCGCCCGGAGTGGCTTCGCGAACAGGTAGCCCTGCCCGGAGCGGCATCCGGCCGACAGGAGCTCGTGCAGCTGCTCCGAGCCTTCGATCCCCTCGGCGATCGTGTCGAGGTTGAGCGTCGCCGCCATCTGGACGATCGCACGGACCAGGGCGGGGTCCTCCGAGTCATCGGCCGCGATGCCGTCCACGAACGACTTGTCGATCTTGAGCGTGTCGATCGGGAACCGCTGGAGGTACCCGAGCGACGACGAACCGGTGCCGAAGTCGTCGATCGCCAGGCGGACGCCGAGGGCCTTCAGGGCGCGCAGCTTGCGCACCGTCTCCTCCACGTCCTGCATGAGGCTCCCCTCGGTGAGCTCGAGCGTGAGGGCGGACGGGTCGAGGCCGCTCGCGGCCAGGACGTCTCGGACCTGCGTCACCAGGTCGGCCTCGAGCAGCTGGCGCGTGCTCAGGTTGACGCTCACCCACAGGTCCGCGGCGGCGGCGTGCTGCGCGCGCCAGGCCGCTGTCTGTCGGCAGGCCTCTCCCAGCACCCACGCCCCGAGGGGCACGATGGCGCCGGTCTCCTCCGCGACGGAGATGAATTCGAGGGGGCCGAGCAGCCCACGGGTCGGGTGGTTCCAGCGCACGAGCGCCTCGACACCGCGCGCTTCGCCGGTCTTGAAGTCGACGATCGGCTGGTACTGGACGACGAACTCGCCGCGGCTGAGGGCGCGCTCCAGATCCGCCTGGACCTCGAAGCGCTCGAGCGCGCGTGCGTGCATGAACGGTCGGAAGAACTCGTACCGTCCCTTGCCTGCTGCCTTGGCCGCGTACATGGCCGTGTCGGCGTTGCGGATCAGCTCGTCTGTCTCCGAGTGCCCGGGGACGCTCAGCGCGATCCCGATGCTGGCCCGGATGAAGACCTCGCGTCCGCGGACCTCGAAGGGGACCGCGAAGGCCGCGAGGGCGCGATCGGCAAGCGCCCGCGCCCGCGCTTCGTCGGCGTCGTCCTCGAGGAGGATCCCGAACTCGTCGCCGCCGATCCGCGCCACGGTGTCGCTCGACCGGCCCTGGAACTCGAGTCGCTTCGCGACCGCGATCAGCAGCTGGTCGCCCGCGTCGTGACCCAGGCTGTCGTTCACGGTCTTGAACCCGTCGAGGTCCAGGAGGAACACCGCCAGGCGACCTTCGTTCCGCTCTCCGCGCGCGAGCGCGTGCTCGATGCGGTCGCGGAACACCGCCCGGTTGGAGAGGCCGGTGAGCGAATCGTGGAACGCCTGCTGTGCGAGCTCCTCCTGGAGGGCCTTGCGGTCCGTGACGTCGCGCGTGTTGAGGACGAGACCGCTCACGGTCGGGTCCGCGATCATGTTGCTGACGATGCTCTCCACGTGACGCGACGAGCCGTCCGAGTGCCGCAATCGGTACTCGGCGGTGATGGTCGTCTCGGGCGCGGCAACGATGCCTGCGAAGAGCGATCGAACGTGCGGGGCGTCCTCCTCGACCAGGAGATCGGCGTAGTTCGACCCGGCCAGATCGTCCGGGCCGAGCCCGACCAGTCGCTGGATCGACGGGCTCTGATACACGATCGTTCCCGACGCGTCGACCACGGTGATCAGGTCGGAGGCGTGGTGGACCAGCGTGCGGAACTGCGACGCGCTCCGCGCAGCGGCCCGCCGGATCAGCAGCCCCATCGCTACGGCCGCGATCGCGCCGAGGACACCCACGGCGATCGCCATGGACACGAGGCGCCGGAACGAGGACTCCGCTCGCTCCGTGAGGACACCGACCAGGTCGTTCGACACGCTCGTGACCTGCGCGCCGGTGACGCGCAATTCCTGGAGCGCGGTCGCGTAGCCGGGATCGTCCGGTCGGAGCTCTTCGAGTCGGTTGCCCGCGTCGATCAGCTCCGAGATCAAACGCTGGGCCTCGGCGACCTTGTCGACCATCAACCGGTCGGTTCCCGCGGGCCTGATCCAGATCTCATCCTCGGTTCCCTGGACGGCGATCACCTCGCCGCCTTGCAGGAGGGCCTCCGCGTTCGTGAGGAGCTGCTCCTCGTCGTCACCCGGTTCGGCCTGGACGCCCTGCGTCCTCAGGATCACGTCCTTCTCGTACCGCTCCGTCAGTCCGCGCTGACGACCGGCGACGTTGATCACGAGCGCGGATCCTCGCTGCTCGGAGATCAGGCGGGCGTCGTACCCGACGATGACGGTCACGATCACCAGGTAGATCGCGACGATCGGCCCGATCCGGCGATCCAGGTGCAGCGCACCGGGCGACAGCAGCGCGGTCGTCCGTTCGGACCTGGTCATCAGGCCGTCACCTGGAGCACCGCGTGCATCCCTCCGAGGTAATGGCCTTCGAGGTTGCAGAAGAAGACGTAATGGCCCGGCGGCAGGGTGAGCGGGAGCGATGCGATCTCTTCGGGCGGGGTCTCCTCGATCTCTCCCATGGAGGAGAGCCACTCCTCGTTGACGCTCAACCCGTCTCGTCCGATCGGCAACCCGTCGGCGGGGAGGTCGGTGCGCACGACGATGAACTCGTGGGTGATGGGCGCCTCATTCGACGCGCGGAGGAGGACATCGCCGGCTCCGATCGTTTGGGTTGCCGGCGTGATGCTGAAGTCCTTGAGCGCGACGTCGACCGGCGTGCCCTTCGGCGTCTCGTCGGTGCACCCGATCAAGAGGGCCGGGACCAGGGCGGCAACGAGCAGCCGTCGAAGACGCCGATGCGGTTGCTGGACCATGTCGTACTCCAAGGAAGGAACGGTCTGCATGGGCAATCGGGTCGCCAGACGTACGCCTTGAGCTGGCTGGGGAGATGCATGGAGTGCATCTCAATGATGCATTTCCCTCATCGACCTGATGCACGTGATGTATCATGGATCTCGTGGACGCGGGACAGTTCGTGCGTGAGGCTCGCTCGCGTGCCGGGATGACCCAACGAACGCTCGCCGCTCGCGCGGGCGTGTCGCAATCGCTGGTCGCCAGGATCGAGGCCGGCTCCGTGGATCCCACCTTCGACCGCCTCCTCGGGCTCATCCGAGCATGTGGGTTCGACCTCGACATCCATGTCGTCCCGCTGGACGAGGATGCGTGGACGCTCGTGGAGCGCGGCTCCAACGCCTCACCCGACGAGCGGCTCGATCGGATGCTGGCGGGGGTGGACCTGCTCGAGGCTGGGAGGGAGGCGCGAGGCGATGACTGAGTTCCGTCCCCAAGAGATCCTCCGGGTGCTCGACGAGCATGGGGTTCGGTACGTCCTGATCGGCGGCTTGGCGGCGGTGCTGCACGGCGCCCCCCACGTCACCACGGATGTGGATGTCGTCCCCGAGGACGCCCAGGCCAACCTCGAACGGCTCTCGGCGGCCCTCAAGGATCTCCGCGCTCGGATCCGGGCCACCGGCGAGCCTGAAGGCATCCCGTTCGACCACTCCGCGGCATCGCTGTCGCGCGTCCGCGTCTGGAACCTCCAGACATCGAAGGGCGATCTGGACATCACGTTCCAGCCGAGCGGAACCCGAGGGTATGACGATCTCCGGAGGGATGTCGTGCGGATGGAGGTCCGTGGCATCGAGGTTCCGGTCGCGTCGTTGGCGGATGTCGTCCGCTCGAAGGAGGCGGCGGGACGCGCTCGGGACCGGGCGGCGCTCCCGGCGCTCCGAGAGCTGCTCGCGCGTCAGCGGCGGGAGCGGGGGTAGCCGCTCACCCGGGCTCGTTGCCCGGTCGCCACTTGATGCTGCACCCGACGCTCGGGAACTGATCGCCCGACACGGCACGACCCGCAAGCGTGGCGTCGATCGCCGCGCGCAGATCCATGCCGGTCACCGGTGCGTCGTTGCGGGGCCGGCTGTCGTCGAGCTGACCGCGGTAGACCAGGCGGCGTTCACGATCGAAGAGGAAGAAGTCCGGCGTGCACGCGGCGTGGTACGCCTTCGCGACCTCCTGCGTCTCGTCGAACAGGTACGGGAAGGTGAAGCCGGCCTCCCTCGCGTCCTCGGCCAGGCTCTCCGGTGCGTCCTCCGGATACTCGTGGGGATCGTTCGGGCTGATGCCGACGATCGCGAGGCCGGTTCCCGTGTAGTCGTGGCCGAGCGCGGCGATCCCGCCCCGAACGTGGCGCACGTACGGGCAATGCCGACAGATGAACATCACGAGGAGCGCGTTCGCGTCGGAGAGGTCCGCGAGCTTCAGCGTCTCTCCCGTGACGACGTCGGGGAGGGCGAAGTCGGGCGCCTCGGTTCCGAGCGGAAGCATCTGCGACTCGACGGCCATCGCTTCCAGGGTACTGCGACCGTGCGCCCTCACACGATCCGGATGTCGTGCTCGGGTGCATTAGGTTCCAGGAACCGCAGCAGTCGCTCGGCCTCGGCCGTCACGCTCGCGCCCTCGTCGCGCGCGAGGCGCTCGAACGGCTCGATCTCGAGGATGGCTCGGTCGGCCTCGTGTCGCGTCGTCCAGGACGCCCGGACGAAGCCGTCGACCAGGAGCAGCCGCCAGTCCCGGCTCGTCACGACCCGTGGGCGGTGGGGGTCGGGGAGGACCCGCGTGCGGTCGGCATGGGAGAGCGTCGTGTTGTCGAACTCAGGGAGGAACCGTGGCGGCGCCGGGGTATCCGGATCCGGGAGCGGCGCCCCCGGCACGTCGAACAACTCCCGGCCGCGTTCGTCGCGGAACGTCCGGAGCCTCGGCCGGAGGCGCTCGATGACGTCCTTCATCCCGGCGAGTCCGGACCAGGCTCGCACGTCGGCCGTCGAAGCGGGCCCGTACGCGGCCAGGTACCGGACCACGACGTCGTCCGGCGCGGGATCTCTCACCAGTGGTAGGCCGATCCAGCCATCGGCCGTCGTCCATCTAGGCGCGCCGGTCTTGCCCCACACGCCGCGTGGTGGGACCTGGATGACCGGTTCGAGATAGCTGACCGCGTACGCCAGCGAGTCCCGATCGCGACCTGGCCAGCGCTCTGCGAGCAGCCGCCCGAGCTCCGCGCGGGTGCGCGGTTCCTCCTCGATGAGCTTCCTGCCCGCGGCGCAGAGGTCGTCGATGTCCAGGCCTTCGAGGTTCTTGATGAAAGGGCTCCCGGCGAAGCCGCGAGCGAGCACGCCCTGGATGACGGGTCGGAGCAGGAGGTAGTCGCGCGCAGATGTCAGGTGCAGCGTCGCCCGCATCAACGAGCCTCGCACCGCCGAGCGGTCCTCGAGCAAGGATGCGAGCTCCTCGGGCCGGAACCGGTGGAGCCTCGACCAGAGCCCCACGTACGGTGCGAGCGGCACCTGTGCCTGGACGCCGACCAGATGCTCGATCGTCTCGGCCGCCGACCGCTTGCGTCGCCGCAGGAGCAGCTGGCGCTCGAGCAGCGCCCGGTTGAGCGCCCGGTCGCTCAGGACGACTCGGGACCTCATCGGAATCGCCGGAAGAACTCCCGGAGGTCGCCGGCGAGAAGATCGGGCGTCTCCATCGCGGCGAAGTGCCCGCCGCGATCGAACTCCGACCAATGCACGATATTCGTGTTCGCACGCTCGGCGAACGTGCGGATCGTCTTGAAGTCCTTCTCGAACACGGCGACCCCGGTGGGGACGGCGTTCTCGGCATCGAGGTCCAGTTCGCCGTGCACGTTCTCGTAGTACATCCGCGCCGCAGTGCCGGAGGTGCCGGTGAGCCAATAGATCGACGCGTTCATCAGCAGGAGGTCGCGGTCCAGGAAGTCGACGGTGTCACCGAAGCCGCTCGGGAGGTCCAGGTTCCACGCGAGCGAGCCGACGGGCGAGTCGTGGAGCGCGTACGTGAGCGTCTGCGGGCGTGTCGACTGGATCTCGTTGTACCCCGCGCGCTCTCGGAAGGTCGCCAAGATACCGAGGCGGGCATGGTCCTCCTCGCTGAGGCTCGCCATCTCGGCGGGATCGCCCGAGGGGAACGCGAAGATCTGCATCACGTGGATCCCCACGAGTCCTTCCGGCGCCAGGGCCCCCATCTCCCGGCTGACGAACGACCCCATGTCGCCACCTTGCGCGCCGTATCGCTCGTAGCCCAGCCGCTTCATGAGCACATCCCAGGCGCGCGCGACCCGCTTCGAGCCCCACCCGACATCGGCGAGCGGCGTGGAGAAGCCGTATCCCGGGACGGAGGGAACGACGACGTCGAACGCATCTGACGGATCTCCTCCGTGAGAGCGCGGGTCCGTCAGCGGTCCGACCATCTCGAGGAACTCGACGAAGCTGGCCGGCCACCCGTGGGTCATGATCAGCGGCATCGCATCCGGCTCGCGAGAGCGGACGTGCACGAAGTGGATCGTCTGGCCGTCGATCGTCGTGATGAACTGGGGGAAGGCGTTCAGACGCTCCTGCTGCTTCTCCCAGTCGAACCCGTGGCGCCAGTAGTGCGCGAGCTCCCGCAGGAAGGAGATCGGCACGCCGCGTTCCCAGCCGCTTCCCGGAACGTCGAGCGGCCAACGGGTCCGGTCCAGCCGATCGTGGAGGTCGTCCAGATCCGCCTGCGTGAACGAGATGCGGAACGGCCGAACATCGATGTCGGGGACTCCAGTCATCGGAACCGTCTCCTTTCCGGTGTGGCAGCGGACTCGCTTCTGTGACAGGATGCTGTCATGAATCGTACCGTACAGGAACGACAGCACACTGTCAAACCGAAGGAACCGGAACCGATGCATCACACGGCGGCAGGCGCCGCCTTCACGGAGCTGGTGGTCGCCGTCTTCCGCTTGAACGGCGTGCTGACGGCCGCCGGAGAGGAACTGACCGCGCCGGTCGGACAGACGACCGCGAGGTGGCGGGTGCTTGCGGCGGTTGATGACGCGCCCCTCACGGTTGCGCAGATCGCCCGCCGATGGGGGTTGGCTCGGCAGAGCGTGCAGCGCGTCGCGGATGAGCTCGACGACGACCGGATGGTCGACTACCGAGACAATCCGGATCATCGCAGGGCCAAGCTCGTCGTCTTGACGACACGCGGCCGCGTAGCCCTCCGCAAGATCCAGGGTGCCCAGCGGGCGTGGGCCGACGCCCTCGGATCCACGATCGGGGAGAACGATCTCCGCACGGCGAACGAAGCGCTCACCCGCGTGATGGATGCCGTCTCGGGGGGCGGCTAGGTCCTTCCCCGGCTGGCCGGCGGTATCCGCCGACTTCCCCGTTCCGCCGTCCCCTCGTAGGGTGAAGGGGTCCGTCGGAACGGGAGGAGGTCGGCGATGGACGCCAAGAGCGACGTCCGGCAGACGATCGAGCAGGCGAGGGAGGCGATGAGCGTCCGCCGCGTGTTCGGCGATCCGTACGAGAAGAACGGCGTCACGGTGATCCCCGCCGCTCGCGTGCAAGGTGGCGCCGGCGGCGGTGGCGGCGAGGGACCGGAGGGTCAGGGCAGCGGCAGCGGCGTTGGGTTCGGGGTCAACGCGCGACCCGCAGGTGCGTTCGTGATCCGGGGCGAGGAGGTCGACTGGCGTCCCGCCGTGGATGTGAACCGCGTGATCCTGGGTGGACAGCTGATCGCGGTCGCGGCGTTGCTGCTGGCGCGCGCCGTGATCAAGTCTCGTTCCCGGAGCTAGGCCGGCGCCGCTGACAACTCCCGTGCGACGTGGCACCATCGCCCGGGTGAGCAGCAGCCCCGCCGGAGCGGAGCACCTGCGTGATCTCGCGCGGCTGCGCCGCGTCCGCGACCGGATCGACCGGGAGTACGCGCAGCCGCTCGACGTCGAGGCGCTGGCCCTCGGCGCGCACATGTCGGCCGGGCACCTCAGCCGCCAGTTCCGGCTCGCCTACGGCGAATCGCCGTACGGCTACCTGATGACGCGGCGCATCGAGCGCGCGATGGCGCTGCTGCGCCGTGGCGACCTCAGCGTCACGGAGGTTTGTTACGAGGTCGGCTGCTCGTCGCTCGGGACCTTCAGTACTCGTTTCAGCGAGCTGGTCGGCGTGCCGCCCAGCGTCTATCGGCGCCAGGCGGCGCGCGCGACAGCGGGGATGCCGTCCTGCGTGGCGAAGCAGGTGACCAAACCGATCAGGAATCGAGAAGCGCTGGCCCCCGAGCCGCAGCTAGCGTGACAGCCATGGACATCACCATCAATGCGAGCTTCCTGCCGCAGGACGACCCCGAAGCCTCCCTGGCCTTCTACCGCGACATCCTCGGCTTCGAGGTCCGCAGCGACGTCGGGAACGGCAAGATGCGATGGATCACGGTCGGCCCCGCCAGCCAACCCGGCACGTCCATCCTCCTGGAGCCCCTTGCCGCCGACCCCGGTATCACCGACGACGAGCGCCACACCATCGTCGAGATGATGGCCAAGGGCACCTATGGCTGGATCCTGCTGGCCACCGCCGATCTCGAGGGCACCTTCGAGAAGGTGCAGGCCGGCGGAGCCGAGGTCGTCCAGGAGCCCACCGAGCAGCCCTACGGCGTTCGTGACTGCGCCTTCCGCGATCCCGCGGGCAACCTGGTCCGCATCCAGGAGTTGAGCTGAGCGGTCCGCAGGAGGTGGGAACGATGGCTGAGAAGAAGACCACGAAGAAGGCTACGAAGACGTCGGCAACGAGGAAGACCGCGACCGGCAAGACGTCGAAGGGATTCACGGCCGAGGAGCGAGCCGCGGCCAAGGAGCGCGCCAAGGAGCTGAGGGCGGAGGCACGCCGTGGGGCGGACCGGGCGGCCGGGGAGAAGGACGTACTCGAGAAGATCGCCGAGATGAAGGGATCCGATCGGGCGCTGGCCGAGCGGATCCACGCGATCGTCAAGGACAGCGCGCCGGTCCTGTCGCCGAAGACCTGGTACGGGATGCCCGCGTACGCCAGGGACGGCAAGATCGTCTGCTTCTTCCAGCCTGCGGCGAAGTTCAAGTCAAGGTACGCGACGTTCGGGTTCAACGATGACGCGAACATCGACGAGGGCTCCATGTGGGCCACCTCCTGGGCGCTGACGAAGCTGACTCCCGCCGACGAGTCGAAGATCGCCAAGCTCGTGAAGAAAGCGGTGCGCTGACCCCGTTCGGGGCGCGACGACGATGGCCACGAGGACGGACACCAAGGCGCAGAAGCCGCACACCGCCGATACCCACGATCTGATCCGCGTCCAGGGCGCGCGCGTGAATAACCTCAAGGACATCAGCCTCGAGATCCCGAAGCGTCGGCTGACGGTGTTCACTGGCGTTTCCGGTTCGGGCAAGAGCTCGCTGGTATTCGGCACGATCGCCGCGGAGTCGCAGCGGATGATCAACGAGACCTACAGCGCCTTCGTGCAGGGCTTCATGCCGACGCTCTCGCGGCCGGAGGTCGACCTCATGGATGGCTTGACGACGGCGATCATCGTGGACCAGGAGCGGATGGGTTCCAACCCCCGCTCCACCGTCGGCACCGCCACGGACGCCAACGCGATGCTGCGCATCCTCTTCAGCAGGCTCGGGAAGCCGCACATCGGCTCGCCCAACGCGTACTCGTTCAATGTCCCCTCGGTGAAGGGTAGCGGCGCCATCACCGTCGAGCGTGGCCCTGGCAGGACGAAGGCCGAGAAGGCGACCTTCTCTCGACTCGGCGGCATGTGTCCGCGCTGCGAGGGCATGGGCTCGGTCACCGACTTCGACCCCTCTGCCCTGTACGACGACAGCCTGTCGCTCAACGAGGGCGCGCTCACGATCCCCGGCTACAGCATGGACGGCTGGTACGGCCGCATCTTCCGCGGCTGCGGCTTCTTCGACCCAGACAAGCCGATCCGCAGGTACACCAAGAAGGAACTTCACGACCTGCTCCACAAGGGGCCGACCAAGATCATGGTCGACGGGATCAACCTGACGTACGAGGGGCTGATCCCGAAGATCCAGAAGTCGTTCCTGTCCAAGGACGTCGACGCGCTGCAGCCGCACATCCGGGCGTTCGTAGAGCGGGCGGTGACGTTCACGATCTGTCCCGAGTGCGATGGCACCCGACTCAGCGAGGAAGCTCGGTTCTCCAAGATCAAAGGCAAGAGCATCGCCGACGTCTGTGCGATGCAGATCAGCGACCTGGCCGACTGGGTCCGGGGTCTCGATGAGCCGTCGGTGGCCCCGCTGCTCACGGGGCTGCAACACCTCATCGGTTCGTTCGCCGAGATCGGGCTGGGATACCTCTCGCTCGACCGGCCGTCGGGCACCCTGTCCGGGGGAGAGGCACAGCGCACCAAGATGATCCGCCACCTCGGCTCGTCGCTCACCGACGTGACCTACGTCTTCGACGAGCCCACGATCGGCCTGCACCCCCATGACATCCAGCGGATGAACGATCTGCTGCTGCAGCTGCGCGACAAGGGCAACACGGTGCTCATGGTGGAGCACAAGCCGGAGGCGATCGCGATCGCCGACCACGTCGTCGACCTCGGCCCGGGAGCGGGCATGGCGGGCGGCACCGTCTGCTTCGAGGGTACCGTCGAGGCCCTACGGGCCAGCGACACGGTCACCGGACGCCACTTCGACGACCGGGCGTCGCTCAAGCCGACGGTTCGCACCTCCACCGGGAGGCTGGAGATCCGCGGCGCTATCTCCCACAACCTCCAGGACGTCGACCTCGACATCCCGCTCGGGGTGCTTGTCGTCGTTACCGGCGTCGCCGGATCCGGGAAGAGCTCGCTAGTGCACGGGTCGATCCCCGCCGGCGCGGATGTGGTGTCGGTCGACCAGGGCGCGATCCGCGGCTCGCGCCGGAGCAACCCGGCGACGTATACGGGGCTGCTCGACCCGATCCGCAAGGCGTTCGCGAAGGCCAACGGCGTCAAGCCGGCGCTCTTCAGCTCCAACTCTGAGGG
>JBKOZW010000109.1:0-13903 GCA_046726095.1 Actinomycetota bacterium | reverse complement strand
CCCCCCCGCCCGCCCCCCCCCCCCCCACAAACCCCTCTGCCGCCTGGACGACGTGGGGGGGGGCTATCTACACGGGGGGGCCCCCTATCTCCATCGCCACCGACTCGCCGGCGGCGAGGCGCGCGGCGACGGTGCCGTCGTCGCGTGCCATCGCCGCCGCCAGGTCCTTCACGGTCGAGCCCAACCGCGGGCCGAGGACCCGGAAGTTGGGCTTCGCCCTCCAGGTGCCGAAGGCTCCCGACTCCGCGAACCGCACCGAGCGGACGTTCAGCTCGTCGGCGACCACGTCCAGGAGGTCTTCGAGCTCCTCGTGGCGGCCGGGGATGTGGACGACGGCCTCGTGCAGCGGCTGCCGGGTCCGGGTCTTCGTCTCGACGCGGATCCGGCGGCCGAGCTCCACGACCTCCCGGGCCAGCTCCATCGACGCCTCCAGCGACGGATCCCTCGCGGCCGCTTCGGCCCGCGGGTAGTCGGCGAGGTGGACGGAGTCCGGCCGGCCACCGCGACCCGCGGCGAGGTTCCGCCAGAGCTCCTCCGCGATGAAGGGCGTGAACGGCGCGAGGAGGGTCGCCACCGTGACGAGGCATCGGTGCAGGGTCGCCGACGCATCGTTCGCGTCGGCGTCGTCCACGCCGCCCGGGTTCCAGAACCGCCGCCTGCCCCGGCGCACGTACCAATTGGACAGGTCGTCGACGAACGCCTGGATGTGGCGGCCCGCGCCGGTCGCGTCGTAGGTCTCGAGACGCTCGCGCGCCTCGTGGACCGTGTCGGCGAGCCGAGACAGGATCCAGCGATCCAGGATCGATCGGGGCGTGCGGGCCGGCGCCTCCGAGGGATCGTCGCCGTTCGCGTTCGCGTACGTGACGAAGAAGGCGTAGACGTTCCAGAGGGTCAACAGGAACTGCCGGACGATCTCGTCGAAGGCTTCGGTCGACACCCGGCGATCCGCCCACGGCGAGCCGTTCGTGAGCAGGAACCATCGGAGCGTGTCCGCGCCGTGTCGATCGAGGACGTCGAAGGGGTCGATCGCGTTGCCGAGCGATTTGGACATCTTGCGGCCATCGGCATCAAGGATCAGCCCCAGGCACACGACGCTCCGGTACGCCGTGGCATCGAAGTGCAGGACGCCTTCGGCCATGAGCGTGTAGAACCAGCCGCGCGTTTGGTCGATCGCCTCGGAGATGAAGTCGGCGGGGAAGTTGCGTTCGAACGCGTCGATCCCTCGTCCGAGCCGGGGGTGGTAGCCCCACTGCGCGAACGGCATCGCGCCCGAGTCGTACCAGGTGTCGATCACCTCCGGGCGGCGGCGCGCATCTTCGCCGCACTCGGGGCACGGCATCACGACGTCGTCGATCGAGGGCCGGTGCGGGTCGATGCGTTCGACTTCCGGGTCGCCGGCGAGGGTCGCCAGCTGCTCCAGCGAGTCGACGGCGGTGTCGTGGCCCCGGCGGCACCGCCAGATCGGCAGAGGCGTACCCCAGTAGCGCTCGCGCGACAACGCCCAGTCGACGTTGTTCTCGAGCCAGTTCCCGTAGCGCCCGTCCCTGATGTGGGGTGGGTACCAGTCGACCGCGGTGTTCACGGCAAGCATCCGATCCTTGATGGCCGTCGTCCGCACGTACCACGAGGTGCGGGCGTAATAAAGGAGCGGCGTGGCGCACCGCCAGCAGAAGGGATACGCGTGCTCGATCGTCCCGGATGACACGAGCAGTCCCCGAGCACGGAGGTCTTCGACGATCTTCGGGTCGGCGTCCTTGACGAAGTCGCCGCGGATGAAGTCCGGCCCCAGCTTGGTGAACCGCCCGTCGTCCGCGACCGGCTTGTACACCGGCCATCCCTGTGCGCGTCCAACGTCGAGGTCGACGGCGCCGAACGCGGGCGCCAGGTGGACGAGCCCGGTTCCCTCATCCATCGACACGAAGTCCCCCGAGACGACGGTGTGCGCGCCCTCGACGTTCGGATACGGCGGTCGGTACCGGAGACCGACGAGCTCCTCGCCGAGCAACGTCCGCACCACCGTGCCGGCCTCGCCGAGCGCCGCGGTGCGGAGGGCGGCGCCGACGACGAGGCGCTCGCCCGCGCGCTCGACGACGACGTACTCGGCCGAAGGATCGACCGCCACGCCTTCGTTCGACGGCAGGGTCCAGGGCGTCGTGGTCCAGACCACGAGCGAGCCGTCGGCGAGCGACGGGTCGCGTGCGTCGACGAGGGGCAGCCGGACGAAGACGCTGGGATCGGAGACCGTTTCGTACCCCTGCGCGACCTCCGCGTCGGAGAGCGCCGTCCCGCACCGTGGGCAGTAGGCGGTAACCTTATGATCCTCCACGAGCAGGCCTCGCTCGTGCAGCTGCGCGAGCGACCACCACACCGACTCGATGTACGGGGTGTGCATCGTCCAGTACGCCTGGTCGGTATCGATCCAGAATCCGATCCGCTTCGTCAGGCGCTCGAAATCACCGACGTACCGCTGGACGGATTCCCGGCATCGTTGGTTGAAGGCGGCCACGCCGAACGCCTCGATATCGCGCTTGCCGGATGTGCCGATCTCCTTCTCGACCTCGATCTCGACCGGGAGGCCGTGACAGTCCCATCCACCCTTCCGCTCCACGAAGTGACCGGTCATCGTCTTGAACCGGGGGAAGACGTCCTTGAACGTGCGTGGCTCCACGTGATGCAGGCCCGGCTTCGCGTTCGCCGTGGGCGGGCCCTCGTAGAACACCCACCGCGGGCCCCCGGAGCGCAACGCCGTGGAGCGAGCGAAGACGTCGGCGTCGTCCCAGAACTCGAGGATGCGGCGCTCGAGGTCGGGGAAGCTCACCTTCGGGTCGACCGGCTCGAACGGCATCTCCATCCTCCTCGTCCCCGTCCTTCAGGAACGAAGAACGCCTCGTCCCTGTCGCAGGGACGAGGCGGATGCCCCGCGGTACCACCCCGCTTGTCGCCGGCCTCCCGACCGGCGACCACTCCACGACCGCTCGATGCAGCTCGGGGTCCGCAGCCCCTTCGGGCTGCTACCCCCGAACCCTCACGGTCTCCCGCGGTCACGGGCGGATCCCGCCTGCGTCTACTGCGGATGCGGGCCGTCCGCACCCGGTTGGGGCAGGGGCTCGGGGAGGATGTTCGCCGGGGGGTTCGGCGCCGGCTCCCACCATCCCGGCTCGCTCGTGCCGCACCGTCCCGGCTACTCGTTCCCGTCGTCGCCGGTATCCGAGATGCTACACGGCGTGGCTCGGACGATGACCGTGCGCGTGGTGCCGCGTTCGCGCCAGACCGGCGTCGAGGTGGACGAGGAAGGAGCGCTGACGATCCGCGTCCGGCCGGCGCCGGAGGCCGGCCGCGCCACCGAGGAGGCCGCTCGAGCGCTCGCCGAGCACCTGGGCGTCCCTCGAACGAGCGTTCGGCTGCGGGCCGGCGCGACCTCCAGGATCAAGCGGTTCGAAGTCGCCGAATCACCCCCCTGACCAGGGACAACTCATCCGATCCGACCACGTCTGCTACCCTTCGCCGCCATGGCGAACGGCAAGCTCACCGCGGCCGAGATCACCGATCTGAAGGACCGGCTCCTCCATGAGCGGGCAGAGCTGGACGAGCAACTGACCACGATCGAGGACACGTCTTTCGCGGTGACGCAATCGGACCTCTCGGGGGATGTCGGGCTCGACGACGAGTCCGCCGACGCCGGCACCGCGACGTTCGAACGGGAGAAGGACCTCTCGATCGAGCAGAACGTACGGGACCTGCTGCAGAAGATCGACCGGGCTCTCGCGCGCATCGACGCGGGCACCTACGGCGTCTGCGAGCGCTGCGGCAAGCCGATCGAGAAGGCCCGGGTCAAGGCGCTGCCGTACGTCAGCCTCTGCATCAAGGACGCCCAGGCCCAAGCCCACAGGTAAGCCGTGGACCCCCGGGCGCGCCGCGGGGCCGTGATCCTGTTCGGAACGGCCGCCGGCGTCTTCCTCCTGGATCGGCTCACCAAGCTCTGGGCCGAGCGGGTCCTGGCCGACCATCCGATCGACGTGATCACCGGCGTCCTGACGCTCCGGTTCACGACCAACTCCGGTGGCGCGTTCAGCCTCGGGCAGAGCGCGCCGTGGTTCTTCGCGGCGGCGACGGTCGCGGTCTCGGCCCTGATCGTGATCACCGCGTTCCGCGCGCGGAGCGCGCTCGCCTCGGTCGCACTCGGGCTCGTCCTCGGAGGCGCGCTCGGGAACCTCGTCGATCGGGTGATCCACGGGCCGGGTCTCCGGGGTCACGTCGTGGACTTCATCGATCTCCACGTGTGGCCGGTCTTCAACGCCGCCGACAGCGCGATCGTGATCGGCGCGGTCCTGCTGGCGTGGTCGTCGTTCCGCGACGACCACGCCAGCGGTCGCACGGACGAGGCCGTCGAGGATGGCGCGTAGGGAGTTCGTCGCCGAGCCGGGCCGGCTCGACGCCGTCGCCGCCGCGGCCCTCGGAACGACCCGCGCCGAGATCCAGCGCGCGATCGCCGAGGGACGGGTGTCCGTCGACGGCCGGGCTCGACCCAAGTCGTTCCACGTGGCGGGTGGCGAGCGTATCGTCGCGGAGCTCCGCGACGATGCGTCCCCGGAGCCCGAGGGGCCTCCCGTTCCCGTCCGCTACGAGGACGACGACCTGCTCGTCGTCGCGAAACCCGCCGGGCTGATCACGCATCCGACGGAGCGACGCAGGAGCGGCACGCTCGTGAACCGGCTGCTCGGGATGGGCGTCCCGCTCGCGCCGGCCGGTGGGCCGCTGCGTCCCGGCATCGTGCATCGGCTCGATGCTGGGACGAGCGGCCTGCTCGTGGTCGCGAAGACGGATGCGGCGTACGCGGCGCTCCGCGAGCTGTTCCGTCACCACGACGTCGACCGCGGGTACCTCACGCTCGTGCGCGGACACCCGGACCACGACAGCTTCTCCGTCGAGGCGCCGCTCGGTCGGCGTGCGACCCGGATCGTCGTCGATCGGTCGGACGGCAGGGCGGCGACGACGTCGTTCGAGCTGCGAGAACGCCTCGCGCGCACGAGCCTGCTCGAGGCTGCACCGGCGACGGGCCGCACGCATCAGATCCGCGTCCACCTGAGGGCGGTCGGTCACCCGATCCTCGGCGACCGCGCCTACGGGGGCGGCGGGGACGAGGCGGTTCGCCTCGGCCTGACCCGGCCGTTCCTGCATGCATGGCGCCTCGGGTTCACGCATCCGTCGACGGGCGCGCGGATCGGGCTCGAGGAGCCGCTCCCCGACGACCTGGCCGATGCGCTCGACCGGGCCCGTCGCGACCAGCGGTCTTGACGACGACCGGCTGGATGTTAGCCTGCGAACCCTGCGAATCACAGTCGTGTAAGTTCTCCACATCTGGCCGGGGACGGTGTGGATAACGCTCGGCGGCGGGACGGACAGGGATCGAAAGGCGACGGCCAGCGCGGATGCCCGGCGACGACAGGCAGACCTCTCGCGACGGCTTCGTCCACCTGCACACGCACTCCGAGTACTCGCTCCTGGACGGAGCCGCGCGGATCGAGGCGCCACGATCCAACCCGCAGGCCTCCACGATCTTCAGCGAAGCCGTCCGCGACGGGATGCCGGCGATCGCCGTCACGGATCACGGAGCGATGTTCGGCGCCCTGCGCTTCTACGAGTCCGCGCGCCAGGCCGGCATCAAGCCGATCATCGGCGTGGAGGCCTACGTGGCGCCGGGGTCGCGGTTCGACCGAACGCCGGGGGAGAGCGAGGAGAAGTACTACCACCTCACGCTGCTCGCGGAGAACGAGACCGGGTACCGGAACCTGCTGCGCCTGGTGTCGCAGGCGCACCTCGAAGGCTTCTACCACCGGCCGCGGATGGACAAGCAGCTGCTGGCGGAGCACGCCGAAGGCGTGATCTGCCTGTCGGGGTGCCTCTCCTCGGAGCTCGGCGTGCTGCTGCGGAACGGACAGCGCGCCCTGGCCACCAAGGCCGCGGCCGAGACGCGGGACATCTTCGGAGCGGGCAACTACTTCGTGGAGCTCCAGGATCACGGTCTGGCCGATCAGCGTCGGATCCTCGCGGAGCAGGTCGCGATCGCCGGTGAGCTCGGGGTTCCGGTGGTCGCCACGAACGACCTGCACTACACGCGGAAGGAAGACGCGAAGCCGCACGACGTCCTGCTGTGCATCCAGCAGCAGAAGCTGCAATCCGATCCCAAGCGGCTGCGGTTCGACTCGGATGAGTTCTACCTCAAGTCCGCCGAGGAGATGCGCCACGTCTTCCGGGACCTTCCCGGCGCGTGCGACCAGACGCTCGCGATCGCTGAGCGCGTGGAGATGCTGCCCGAGCTCGAGCGGATCCTGATCGACCATCGGACCGAGTACCGGCTGCCACGGTTCGAGACCCCCCACGGCGAAGCCCTCGAGGTGTACCTGCGCGAGCTCGTCGACCGCGGCGTCGAGGAGCGCTACGGCGCATCGCCGCCGACGGAGGTGCTCGAGCGCGTCGACACGGAGCTCGCGGTGATCACCAAGATGGGGTTCGCCGGCTACTTCCTGATCGTGTGGGACCTGATCCGGTTCGCCCGGGAGCGCGGGATCCGGGTGGGGCCCGGGCGCGGGTCCGCGGCGGGGTCGGTGGCGTCCTATTCGCTGCGGATCACGGATCTCGACCCGCTCCGCTACGGCCTGCTGTTCGAGCGGTTCCTCAACCCCGACCGCGTCGAGATGCCCGACATCGACATGGACTTCGACGAGCGCCGTCGCGATGAGGTGATCCGGTACGCGACCGAGAAGTACGGGTCGAATCGCGTGGCGCAGATCGTCACCTTCCAGACGATCAAGGGCAAGCAAGGCATCCGGGACGCCGCTCGCGTGCTCGGTTTCCCCCCGTTGGTCGGCGATCGGCTCTGCAAGATGTACCCGCCGGCCGTGATGGGCCGCGACGAACCGATCGACCGGGCGCTCGAGATCAGCCCCGACCTCCGCGAGGCCTACGAGCGGGAGCCCGAGGCGAAGGAGATCGTCGACACCGCCCGCGCGCTCGAGGGGCTCCGACGTGAGGATTCCGTCCACGCCGCGGGGGTCGTGATCGGCGACGCGCCGCTCGTGACCTATCTCCCGCTCAAGCTGACGAAGGACTCGCGCGACGACTCGAGGAAGATGGTCACGCAGTTCGACATGAACGGGGTCGCGCAGCTCGGGCTCTTGAAGATGGACTTCCTCGGCCTGCGAACCCTGTCCGTGATCGAGGAGACGCTCCGCCACCTCCGCACGCGCGGGGTCGAGCTCGACATCGACCACGTGGCGCTCGACGACCCGGCCACCTACGCGATGCTGTGTCGCGGCGACACGACGGGCGTCTTCCAGATGGAATCGCCGGGGATGCGGAACCTGATCAAGCTGCTCGAACCCGACCGTTTCGAGGATCTGATGGCGCTGGTCGCCCTGTACCGTCCCGGGCCGCTCAACACGGGGATGCACACGGAGTACGCCGAGCGCAAACACGGCCGGCGCAAGGTCGTCTACCCGCACCCCGAGCTCGAGCCGGTGCTCGGCAACACGTACGGCGTGATGGTCTATCAGGAGCAGATCATGCAGATCGCCGTGCGGATGGCGGGCTACTCGATGGGCCAGGCCGACACGCTCCGCAAGGTCATGGCCAAGAAGAAGCGCGAGCTGATCGGCCGCGAGCGCGAGACGTTCGTCGCCGGGTGCGTCGCCCAGGGCATCTCGGACCGGCTCGCCGTGGACCTGTTCGACCTGATCGAGCCGTTCGCTGACTACGGGTTCCCGGCCGCGCACGCCTGCGCGTACGGGTTCATCGCGTACCAGACCGCCTACCTGATCGCGCATCACCCCGTCGAGTACATGGCGGCGATCCTGACCTCGGTGAAGGACGACAAGGATCGCAAGCCGTACTACCTGTACGCCTGCCGGAGCATGAAGATCGAGGTCCTGCCGCCGGACGTGAACGAGTCGGACATGGACTTCGCTCCGGCCCCCGGCGACCGTCGCGCGATCAGGTACGGGCTGTCGGCGGTCCGCAACGTCGGGGAGGGCGTCGTCCAGGCGATCCTGGACGCGCGTGCGGCTGGCGGGCCTTTCGCGTCGTTCGCGGATCTCTGCCGACGCGTCGACCCCGGCGCGTTGACCAAGCGTGTGCTCGAGTCGCTGATCTTCGCCGGTGCGTTCGATTCGCTCGGCTACACCCGGGGCGGGATGGTGCAGCAGGCCGGCGAGACCGCCGCATGGGAGAAGGTTGCCGCGCCGATCCTCGCGGAACGCAAAGCGGAGGCGGCGGGGCAGTTCTCGCTGTTCGGCAGTGGCGGCGACGCGGCCCTCCACGAGGTCGATGAGTCGGTGCTCGTCGGCGATGAGCTCGACAAGCGTCTCCTGTTGTCCAAGGAGAAGGAGATGCTCGGCCAGTTCGTCACCGACCATCCGTTGCTTGGCGTCGAGGACTCGCTGCGCATGCAGACCTCGCACGCGATCGACGCGATGCCGGATCTCGGCGACGGCGACCTCGTCACGGTGGGAGGCATCATCGGGTCGCTCACCCGCAAGTACACGAAGCGGGGGGAGCCGTACGCGCAGTTCCGTCTCGAAGGGCTCGCCGGCGGCGTCGAGGTGATCGCGTTCCCAGGGGTCTACGAGGCCGTGCCGCACCTGATCCGTCAGGACGAGATCGTCCTCGTGACGGGCCGCATCGACCTCCGGGGCCGGGAGCTGCAGATCCGCGCGAACGAGGTCAAGGAGCCGACCGTCGGCCCCGATGCGCCGCGTTCACGCCTCGAGTCGCTGATCGTGGACCTCGAGGCCACGGCCTGCACGCCGGCCGTCCTGGGGAAGCTGAAGGAGCTGTTCGAGGCCCACCCGGGGGAGGCCCCCGTCCGCCTGCGGTTCCTGTCGTCGGCCGGCGTGACGCCGCTCTCGCTCGGGTCGTTCAACGTGAACGCCAGCGGGTCCCTGCTCGGAGAGCTGGGCGAGCTGCTCGGCGTCGGCGCGTCCCGGCTCGACGTCTCCGGCTGACGCCGCGCGTATCGTGCGCGCGTGCCCTTCTCGATCCTGCCGGCGCTCGACGTGTCCGACGGCCGCCCTCGCGATGGCCGAGGCCGGTGCGACGGCGCTGCACCTCGTGGACCTGGATCGTGCGTTCGACGGCACGCCCGGGCTCGACGTCGCGGCGATCCGCGCCGTCGCCCCCGACACGATCCTCCAGGTGAGCGGCGGCATCGCGGATCTCGCCGCGGCCGGCCCGTACCTGGCGGACGGGGCCGATCGGTTCGTGCTGAGCTCGATGGCGCTGACGGACGAGGACCGCGCCCTGTCGACGATCCGAGACGCGGGATCGTCCGTGGTGGTCGGCCTGGAGGTCGACGACGGGCGGATCAGACCGCGCAGCGCGGCCACCGGGGTCGCCGAGGGCCTCGACCTGATGAGCACGGTGGGCTGGCTGCACGCCGCGGGCGCTCCGGCGTTCCTCGTGACCGCGACCCGCCGGGTGGGCGGGCTCGAGGGCCCGGACGTCGACCTCGTCCGGCGCGTCGTGCGTGCCGGACGCCCGACCTTCGCGGCGGCAGGCATCCGCTCGCTCGACGACCTCCGCGCGCTCCGTGACGTCGGCGCCGCCGGCGCCGTCGTCGGACGTGCGGCGCTCGAGGGTCGGTTCGCGCTCGACGCCGCGCTCGCGTGGGCCGAGGCCTGACGCGGGCGTCGGTAGACTTCCGCGCCTCCATGGGGTTCTTGACCGATGTCGTCGCGGAGGTGCGCGCCGAGCTGGCGATCGGGTCGCTCGATGCCGAGGGGATGCGACGCGCGGCGGATGCCGCTCCGGAGGCGCGCAGCATCGCGGCAACCCTCCGGAGCTTCGCCGAGGAGGACGGTGTGGCCGTGATCGCCGAAGTGAAGCGGGCCTCGCCGTCTGCCGGACTGATCGCGGGCGACGTCGATCCCGCGGCACAGGCGATCACGTACCGGGGGAGCGCCGCGGCGATCTCGGTCATCACCGAGCCTCGGCATTTCGCCGGTTCCATCGACGACCTCCGCGATGTCAGGGCCGTCGTGCATCTTCCTGTCCTCCGCAAGGACTTCCTCCTGGATCCATCACAGATCGTGGAGGCACGTGCGGCCGGCGCGGACTCCGTCCTCCTCATCACGTCGTGTCTCGCGGGGGGAGAGCTCACGGCGATGCTCGCCGCGGCACGCGAGCTGCGGATGGAGCCGCTCGTGGAGACCCATTCGGATGGTGACCTGGAGCGGGCGCTCGAGACCGACGCGCAGGTGATCGGGGTCAACGCGCGTGACCTGGAGACGCTCGAGGTGGACGTTCCGGCGGCGCTCGACCGTCTCCGACGGATCCCTTCGGGTCGCATCGCCGTGTTGGAGAGCGGGATCGGTTCGCGCGCGGACGTCCTTGCCGCGGTGCACGCGGGCGCGTCCGCCGTGCTCGTCGGCGAAGCGCTCATGCGTTCGAGGGATCCGGTCTCCTTGATCGATGGGCTGATCCACGGACAGGGCGAGGCGGCGAAAGAGGTGAGCGGATGAACGTGGCCACGCGCCCGGATGCCCGGGGGCGCTTCGGGGCCTACGGCGGCCGGTACGCACCCGAGGTGCTGATCCCGGCTCTCGAGGAGCTGACGGAGGCCTGGCTCGCGCTCCGCGAGGAAGAGCGGTTCCGGGGGGAGCTCGACGACCTCCTCCGCGATTTCGTCGGCAGGCCGACCCCGATCACCCATGCGCTGCGGCTCTCGGAGGAGCTCGGCGCGGACGTCTGGCTCAAGCGCGAGGATCTGGCGCACACAGGAGCGCACAAGATCAACAACGCGCTCGGTCAGGTCCTGCTCGCCAGACGCCTCGGGAAGGAGCGGATCATCGCCGAGACCGGTGCCGGCCAGCACGGGGTGGCGACCGCCACCGCGTGCGCCCTCCTGGGACTGCCGTGCGTCGTCTACATGGGCGAAGAGGACACGCACCGCCAGGCGCCGAACGTCGCGCGCATGCAGCTGCTGGGTGCCGAGGTCGTGCCGGTCACGGCGGGGATGAAGACCCTGAAGGAGGCGGTGAACGAGGCGCTCCGGGACTGGGCGGCGAGCGTGTCGACCACGCACTACGTGATCGGCTCCGTGGTCGGTCCGCACCCGTTCCCGATGCTCGTGCGGGACCTCCAGCGGGTGATCGGCGACGAGGCTCGGTCGCAGTACCGCGAGCGGACCGGCGCCGACCCGGAGTACCTGCTCGCGTGCGTCGGCGGCGGATCGAACGCGATCGGGATCTTCACCGCGTTCGTCGGCGTGCCGGGCGTCCGACTGATCGGCGTGGAGGCCGGTGGGGTCGGGACCGAGCTCGGACGGCATTGCTCCTCGCTCACGCTGGGCCAGCCCGGGATCCTCCACGGTGCGCTGAGCTACCTGTTGCAGGATGCCGACGGGCAGGTCGTCGAGACCCATTCGATCTCGGCCGGCTTGGACTACCCCGGCGTCGGCCCCGAGCACGCCTACCTGAAGGACGCCGGGCTCGCCACGTACGCGAGCGCGACCGACGCGGATGCGCTCGAAGGCTTCCAGCTCCTCGCGCGGACCGAAGGCATCATCCCCGCGCTCGAGCCCTCGCACGTCCTGGGGTGGCTCCGTCACCGGCCGCTCCCCGAAGGCGCGCGTGTCCTGCTCAACCTCTCCGGCCGCGGCGACAAGGATCTGGACACGGTTCGCGCGGCGCTCGCCGGCGCGCCGGACGAGGCCTGATGGGAGCCTTGGAGTCGGGCCTCCGGGCGCGGGTGGGGGGCCGCGGCAAGGCGTTCGTTCCCTACGTGACGGGTGGGTTCCCGGGGGTGGACGCGGAGCTCCTCCGTGATCTGCAGCAGCTCGGCGCCGACGCGATCGAGGTCGGGGTCCCGCACTCCGACCCGGTGATGGACGGCGGCGTGATCCAGGAGGCGTCGCGGGTCGCGCTGGAACGCGGCACACGGGTCGCGGACGTTCTTGAGATCGTGAGGGGCGCGGAACCGGAGGTCCCCGTCGCGGTGATGACCTACGCGAATCCCCTCCATCGACGGGGGATCGAAGCGTTCTGCGACGATCTGATCGCGGTCGGTGTCTCCGGCGCGATCGTCCCCGACCTGCCGGTGGACGAGACGGACGCGCTGGAACCGCTCGCAACCGCTCGCGGGATCGACCTCGCACTGCTCGCCGCTCCTGGGACGTCGGACGACCGGTACGCGGCGATCGCCCGAGGCTCGCACGGGTTCGTCTACTGCGTGGCGACCTACGGCGTGACGGGCGCCCGGGACGAGCTCGCCTCGACCGCGCGCCAGGTCGTGGACGCGCTCCGCCCCCACACAGACCTCCCGCTGCTCGTGGGCGTCGGGATCGGGACCCCGGAGCAGGCCCGGGCCGCCTGCGCGTTCGCGGACGGCGCGATCGTGGGCTCGGCGCTGATGGCCCGCCTCCTCGCGGGCGACCGGGAAGGCGCACTCGCTCTGGCCAGTGCGTTCCGCGCCGCGATCGCCTAACCAACCCCTCCGGCCCGTATCCGCGTATCCGCATCGTGGAGGACCCGTCCTCTGAGATGATTGGCCTCGGGCCCACGGATGTGGTACCAACCGCCACATCGCCCACGAGGCGGACGCGGAGACGCCCACGAGGCGTGGAAGGGGGCTTCATGACGAAGACGCGATGGACCACGTGTACGGTCGGTGTCTTCGCGATGGCGCTGATCGGTGCGGCATGCGCGAGCGACGAGACCCCGACGGCCGGCGGTGGCGGCGGGACGGTCGACTGCTCGACCGTCGAGTTCGGCTGCGTCACCGTCGCAGCCGGCGCGCCGATCCAGATCGGCACGTTGCTCTCGGTAAGCGGCGACAACGCCGACCTCGGGACCGACAGCCTCTACGGCGTCGAGCTCGGGCTCGATCACCTGGACGGCGTGTTCGACGGACAGCCCGGCCAGATCTTGAACCATCCCGTGCAGCTCCAGAACGAGGACGACACGTGCTCGGCCGAGGGGGGTCAGGCCGGATCGACGAAGCTGGCGTCGAACCCCGACATCGTCGCGGTGATCGGGACGAGCTGCTCGGGCGCGGCGCTCGGGGTCGCCGACAAGACGCTCGGCGACAAGGGCATCGTGCTGCTCTCGCCGTCGAACACGAACCCCGCGCTGACGGCGCCCGGCACGCACAACCCGTACTACTTCCGGACCGCGCATAACGACGCGATCCAAGGGTCCGTGGTCGCGGACTTCGCGGTGCAGAAGCTGCAGGCGAAGACGGCCGCGACGATCCACGACGAGTCGCCCTACACCGAGGGACTGACGACCGCGTTCAAGAACGCGTTCGAGGCCCCGGCTCTCGGGGGACAGGTCGTCGACGAGGAGGTCATCAGCAGCACGGACCAGGACTACACGCCGGTCCTGACGAAGATCGGCCAGCAGTCGCCCGACCTCCTGTACGGACCCGACTACACGGCGGAGTGCGCCCTGATCCTGAAGCAGGGACGTCAGGTGGCGGGGCTCGAGAACACCGACTTCATGGGCTCCGACGGTTGCTTCGCGTCGAACTTCATCAAGCTCGCCGGCTCGGCGATCGACGGCGCGTACTACTCCGCGCCGGACTTGTCGGCCTTCGATCAGAAGGACTTCTACAACGACGAGTTCATCCCGGCGTACAAGCAGGCGTACGGCACCGCGCCGATCTCCGCGTTCCACGCGCACGCGTACGACGCGGTGAACCTGCTCGCCGCGGCGATCGAGGATTCCGCGATCCAGAACAGCGACGGGTCGCTGTCGATCCCGCGGGTCGCGCTGAAGGACGCGGTGCAGTCGACGACGGACTTCCAGGGCATCGTGACGAGTTACAGTTGCTCGGACACGGGCGACTGCGCCACGACGGTCACGATCGGCGTGTACCTGGCTCCGAACCTCGCGATCGAGGGCTCAACGGG
>JBKOZW010000108.1:0-4927 GCA_046726095.1 Actinomycetota bacterium | reverse complement strand
GGAACCACCGGTGCCGCCGGCGACGATCGCCACGATCATCGTCTCCCCGATCGCCCGCGAGATACCCAGGATGAGCGCCGCGGTGATCCCCGAGACAGCCGCCGGGAACACGACACGGACGCTGGTCGACCGGCGGCGGGCACCCAGCCCGTACGAGGCCTCACGCAGCGCACCCGGAACCGCGTGCATCGCGTCCTCGGCGACCGACGCGACGAGCGGCGTCACGAGGAGCCCCACCGCGATCCCGGCTGCCAGCATGTTGAAGAGCGGCACCTGGGACCCGAAGAGCCGCTGCACGAGCTCGGGACTGATCACCCGGATCGCGAAATACCCCAGCACGACGCTCGGGATGCTCGCCAGGGTCTCGAGGATCGGTTTCAGGTAGCGGCGCGCCCGCGGGGTCGCGTACTCAGAGAGGTAGAGCGCGGCGCCCAGACCGAGCGGTGCCGCCACGATCATCGCGATGAGCGCCACGATCAGCGTCCCCGCGACGATCGTCTTGATGTCGAAGAGGTTGTTCCGAGGGAGCCAGCCATCGGACCAGAGGGTCGACAGATCGACCTTTCGGAGGAAATCGATCGTGCCGCCGAGGAGGCTCAGCACGATGCCGACGCTGATCAGGACCGAAAGGAACGCGGCAGCGAAGAAGAGCCCCCGCATCCGGCGTTCCCGTCGGAGCCGCGAAGGATTACCCCGGAGAACCTCCGCCGTGATCCGCCCCGCGGCCACCGCCTCGGCCATCTATCCGCACTCCCCGATCATCACGATCGCTCGGAATGTACCCGGCGCCGGGGCCGGTGGGCTCGGGCCTTGCGCCGGAGCCCATCCGGCCGCGGCGTCGTCGCTACGCGGACGGGGACGATCCCGACTCCGTCCGCTGCCACGTGTCGCGGCTCGACTGCAGCTCGTCCGAGGGGAGGGCGATGTACTGGACCTCGGTCACCGCCGCGATGCCCTCGTCGCCGAGGTAGTAGTCGACGAAGGGCTGCAGGGCCGGGTTCGTGGCGAGCTTGTCGGTGTTCACGTAGATGTACAGCGTCCGGCCGAGCGCATAGGTTCCGTCGTTGACCGTGTCCGCGCTCGGCGCCACGCATCCGTCGCCACCGTCGATCTCGAACTTCTTCACCTCGGCACCGGCGTTCTGCGCGTACGCGAACCCGACGAACCCGAGGGCGCCTTCGGTGCCCTCGGCGTTCGTGATGATGACGTTGTCGTCCGAGGACGACTGGTAGTCGGTGCGCAGCGTGTCGTCGGGCTTGCCCCGGTCCTCTGCGATCCCCTTGATCGCCAGGTCGATGAACGATCCGTACGTCCCGGACTCGGTCCCCGGCGCGACGATCGTGAGCGGCAGGTCGGGGAAGTCGCCCGTGCCTTTGAGCTCCTTATCCAGCGCGTTCGCGTCGGACCAGTTCGTGAAGTCCTGCGCCTCGCTGCTGAACAGCGAGTACAGATCGGCGAGGGAGAGGCACGTGAGGGGGTTGGTGGGGTTCCCGACGACGGTCAACGCGTCGCGACCGATCGCGAGTTCGACGTAGTGCACGCCGCCGTCGGCACACGCGGCCTTCTCTTCGTCGGAGATCGTCCGGGACGCGTCGTTGATGTCGGTCTGCCCCTTGCAGAAGAGCTCGAACCCATCCGTCGTTCCCGGACCGTCGACCGCGATGTCGACAGCCGAGTTCATCCCCTGGAAGTTCTCCGCGACCAGCGAGGTGATCGGCTCGACCGTGGACGAGCCCGAGATGTTCAGCGACCCGGAGATCACGTCGCCTCCGCCGGCGCTCGTTGTGCTGCTGTCGTTGGAACATGCGGTCGCGACCAGACCGAGAGCCAGGGCGACTCCGATCGCGGTCATGGCCGTACGCCTACCGAGCGTCATCCGCTCCCCCTCCTGTCGTGAGACTCCGTCGGGCGACACTAGGCAGGCGAAGTTGCTCCCGATGGGCGGGAACGTGAACGGACCGTGAACGCGACCTTCTGGCGCGGATGCTCCGTTGCGATCGCTCCCCGGGGGAGACAGGGGTTTCGGTCGAACGGTGCCCGAACACATCGTGGACGCCCGGTGAACGGCCGCGGGCCACACGTACACTCCGCGCGAGATGGCCGGGTGGATCGTCGTCGGCGTGATCCTGGGTCTGTTCGTCGGCGGCTTCGCGGCGGCCGCATGGGTCTCCACCGGGCAAGGAGCGAAGGCTCGCGATCTCCGCGACCGGGCCGCCCGGGCCGAGAGCGAACTCGAACGACAGCAGCGGTCCGCGGCCGACCAGCGCGAGTTCCAGGACGTCGTCCTCTCCTCCATGGAGGAGGGGGTCTTGCTCTTGGACCATGCGGGACGCAGGGTCTTCTCGAACCCCGCCGTGGAGAAGCACCTCGGCACGCTGCCCGACTCGGTCGAGGAGCTGCGGCCGCTCCCGTTCCGCGAGGCGGTGCGCCGCACGATCGAGTCGGAGGGCATCGAGCGCGCGGAGGCCGAGACGAGCGCCCCCTCGAAATGGCTCCGCGCCAGCGCGATCCCCGTCCGGGCCGACCGATCGGTGCTGCTCGTCGTGCGTGACGTGACCGAGGCTCGCCGTCTGGAGGCCGTCCGGAGAGACTTCGTGGCGAACGCGTCGCACGAGCTCAAGACGCCGGCGGCGTCGATCCGCGCAGCAGCGGAGACCCTCCGCGACGGCGCGATCGAGGACCCGCCGGCGGCCCACCGATTCACCGAGCAGCTCGAGCGCGAGGCGATGCGGCTGTCGAGGATCGTGTCCGACCTCCTGGACCTGTCGAGGCTCGAGGGCGGCAGCGAGCTGGCCGACCGGGTCCGGCTCGACGCCGTGGCGGCCGACGAGATCGAGCGCCTCGAGGACCGCGCGGAGGAGGCGGCGGTCGAACTCGCGCTCCACGCCGACCGCGTCCCGTCCGTGGCTGGGTCGGGCCGAGACCTCGCGCTGCTGGTTCGGAACCTGGTCGACAACGCGGTGCGGTACACGCCTCCCAGTGGTCGCGTCGACGTGACGGTCACGTCGAGGAACGGCGAGGTGGTGCTTCGCGTCGCCGACACCGGGCTCGGCATCCCGCAACGCGACCTCCCCCGGATCTTCGAACGGTTCTACCGGGTGGATCGCGCACGCTCGCGCGAGACCGGCGGCACCGGCCTGGGCCTCGCGATCGTGAAGCACGTTGCCGAGAACCACGGCGGCGAGGTGACCGTGACGAGCGAGCTCGCCGCCGGCTCGACGTTCGAGGTTCGCCTGCCGGTCGCCGGCGCCGCGCGGAGCACCGGCCCGTAGGCTGACCCTCCATGGCCACCCTCTTCCTGATCCGTCACGCGGTGACGGCGCAAACCGGACGCGTCCTGTACGGCCAGACGCCGGGCGTCGGGTTGGACGACCGTGGACGCGCGCAGGCCGACGGCCTCGTCGCGCGGTTCGCGTCGATCCGGCTCACGGCGATCTACTCGAGCCCTCTGGAGCGGTGCGTCCAGACCGTCGAACCGCTCGCGGCGGCGCGGCGCCTGCCGGTGAAGGTCCTCTCCGGGCTCATCGAGATGGACGCCGGGTCGTGGACGGGCAGGACGCTCGCGCAGGTCCGGCGGACGAAGCCATGGGAGACGGTCCAGAAGCAGCCATCGGCGTTCCGGTTCCCGGGTGGTGAGGGTTTCGTGGAGGCACAGACCCGGGCCGTCGACGCCGTCGAACGGGTCGCGCGTCGGCACCGGCGCGGCCGGGTCGCGATCGCCACGCACGGAGACATCGTTCGGATCGTCCTGGCCCACCTGCTCGGGACCCCGCTCGACGACTTCCAGCGCATCGTCGTGGACACCGCGTCCGTCTCCGTCGTGGTCGTCGACGGCGGCCGTGCGCGCGTCGTGCTCGTGAACGACATCGGGGGCCTGGACCGGTTCGGGCAGCACCCGGTGCCGCCCTGGGAGGCCTCGCAGGACGGCGGCCGCCGGAGCGATGCGAAGCTGCGAGGATAGCTCGCATGGAGCTGGGCCCCGTCGATCGGATCACGGCCGACGCCGTCGGCGAACCCGGCCAGCGCACGTTCTACCTCCAGGCGCGCGCAGGCGGTGACCTGGTGACGGTTGTCGTCGAGAAGGAGCAGGTGGTGCTCCTCTCCCAATCGGTCCTCGAGCTGCTCGCCGACGTGTCGCTCGAGACCGGGGCCCTCGACGACACCGACCTCAGCCTCGAGGAACCGATCGACCCTCGGTTCCGAGCCGGGCGCCTGTCGATCGGCTACGACCCGGACCAGGACCGCTTCCTGTTGGAGATCACGGAGTACGACCCGAACGAGGACGACCAGGACGAGGAGACGGGCGTCGAACCGGAGGCGGAGGCGGAGGAACTGATCCGCTCGCTCACCGAAGCCCTCGCGGACGACCGGGAGACGATCCGGTTGTGGGCGAGCCGCGAGCAGATGCTCGCCCTCTCCCGTCACGGGGCGGAGGTGGCCGAGCGCGGCCGTCCCACGTGCCGGTTCTGCGGAAACCCGATCGACCCGGAGGGCCACGTTTGCCCGGCGACGAACGGGCACCGCGCACCCCGCGCGTGATCCCCCGCGCGCTCGCCGAGGGGGAGATCGAGGTGCTCGGCCTGATGCCCGACTCCTCGAACGACACACTCCTCACGCGCTGTCGCGCGGAGGACGAGGAGTGCTTCGCGATCTACAAGCCGGCGCGCGGCGAGGCGCCCCTGTGGGATTTCCCCGACGGAACGCTCCATCGCCGTGAGGTCGCCGCGTTCGTCGTGTCCCAGGCGCTCGGGTGGCCGAACGTGCCGCCGACCGTGCTGCGCGACGGTCCGATGGGTCCCGGGTCCCTCCAACTGTTCATCCGCTTCGACCCGGCCGAGCACTACTTCACCCTCGGCGCGGAGCGCCCGGACGACTTCCGGAGGATCGCGCTGTTCGACCTGGTCGTGAACAACGCCGACCGGAAGGC
>JBKOZW010000107.1:0-16245 GCA_046726095.1 Actinomycetota bacterium | reverse complement strand
CCGCGTCGGGCACTCGCGGCCCCGGGCCGCGGGTGTGGCCGCGGCCGCCCGCGACCGCGCGAAGGGCTTCGACTGGTCCGTCGTGGTCGAACGCGTCGAAACGCTCTACCGCCGAGCGCTCCACGCGGACCCGCCTTCGCTACGCTAGCAACGTGGTCATGCTCTGGGTCGTCCTGGGGGTCGTGGTCTTGCTGGTCCTGTGGGCGATCTACGCCTACAACCGCTTGGTGACCTACCGCAACCGCACCGACGAAGGCTGGTCGCAGATCGACGTCCAGCTGCGTCGGCGCTACGACCTGATCCCGAACCTCGTCGAGACCGTGAAGGGCTACGCGGCGCACGAGCGCGAGCTGTTCGAGGACGTGACGCAGGCGCGCGCCGCGGCGATCGGGGCGAGCGGTGCGGCAGAGCAAGCGAACGCTGAGAACGCGATCACGTCCGGCTTGCGGAGGCTGCTCGCGGTCGCGGAGAACTATCCCGACCTTAAGGCGTCCGCGAACTTCCTGGCGCTCCAGGAGGAGCTGACCGGGACCGAGTCGAAGATCGCGTACGCCCGGCAGTACTACAACGAGCAGGTCCGCCGGCTCAACACCCGGATCCAGTCCTTCCCCTCGAGCGTGATCGCGAACGCGTTCAGCTTCGACCGTCGCGAGTTCTTCGATATCGAGGACGAAGCGCGCGGCCCCGTCGAGGTGCACCTGGGCCAAGGGAACAGCCAGACGCCGCCGGAGGCGTAGGTTGCACGAACAGATCGCCGCGAACAAGCGCAAGACCGTCCTGCTCTTCGTCCTCGCGATCGCCTTCACGGGGCTGATCGGCTACGCGATCGGCTACCTCTTCTGGGCGGGTGGCCCTGCGGGGGTCGCGATCGCCGTCGCGCTCGCAGTGATCCTGTCGCTCGGCTCGTACTTCGCCGGGGATCGGCTGGTGCTCGCGTCGACGCGGGCCCACGAGGTCACCGCCGCGGAGGAGCCTCGGCTGCACAACGTCGTCGAGGGCCTCGCGATCGCCGCCGGGATCCCGAAGCCGCGCGTCTACGTCGTGCCCGAGCAGGCACCGAACGCGTTCGCGACCGGCCGGAACCCGGAGCATTCGTCCGTCGCGGTCACGCAGGGGCTGCTCGACATCATGAACCGAGTGGAGCTCGAGGGCGTGATCGGCCACGAGCTTTCACATGTCCTCGACCGGGACATCCTCATCGGGACCGTCGTCGCGACGGTCGTCGGCGCGGCGGTGCTGATGTCCGAGTTCTTCATGCGGTCGTGGTTCTGGAGCGGAGGCCGGATGGGTGGCCGCCGCGAGGGCGGCGGCGACGGGGGGGCCGTCGCGCTCGTCCTGTTCGCGGTCGGGATCGTCCTGCTGATCATCGCCCCGATCGCGGGCCAGCTGATCAAGCTGTCCGTGTCGCGCAACCGCGAGTACCTGGCCGACGCGCAGGGAGTCCTGCTCACCCGGTACCCGCCGGGGCTGATCGGCGCGCTGGAGAAGATCCGCGACGCGCCCCATGCGATGCACGCGGCGAACAACGCGACGGCGCACCTGTGGCTCGATCAACCTTCCCGGATCCCCGGTGAGAGCACGAGCACGATGGAGAAGCTCTTCTCGACGCATCCGCCGATCCAGGAACGGATCGACCGTCTGCGCGAGATGTGAGGCCTCCGGCTCCCGACCGGTCGCGCGCCGGCGATACACTTGGGTCGGACCCGCAGATCCCTTCCGAGGAGGCGATACCCGTGCAGCGCGAGACCGGCACCTTCACCGTGAAGTCCGGGCTGGCGGAGATGCTCAAGGGCGGCGTCATCATGGACGTCACCACGGCCGAGCAGGCCAAGATCGCCGAGGACGCCGGCGCGTGCGCCGTCATGGCCCTGGAGCGCGTCCCCGCCGACATCAGGAAGGAGGGTGGGGTCGCGCGGATGGCGGACCCCACCAAGATCGAGGAGATCAAGTCGACGGTGTCGATCCCCGTCATGGCGAAGGCGCGGATCGGTCATTTCGTCGAAGCGCAGATCCTCCAGTCGCTCGGCATCGACTACATCGACGAGTCGGAGGTCCTGACGCCCGCGGACGAGCAGTACCACATCGACAAGTGGGCCTTCACCGTGCCGTTCGTGTGCGGGTGCCGCAACCTGGGCGAGGCCCTCCGGCGGATCGCCGAGGGCGCGGCGATGATCCGCACCAAGGGCGAGGCCGGGACCGGGAACGTCGTCGAAGCGGTCCGCCACGAACGGGCGCTGCTCGAGGAGATCGCCGAGTGCACGCAGCTGCGCGCCGAGCAGTACGTCACTAAGGCGAAGGAGCTCGGTGCCCCGGTCGAGCTCGTCCGGATGGTGGCCGAACAGGGGCGGCTGCCGGTCGTGAACTTCTCGGCCGGCGGGATCGCGACCCCGGCCGACGCCGCCCTGATGATGCAGCTCGGCGTCGACGGCGTCTTCGTGGGATCCGGGATCTTCAAGTCCGAGGATCCGTCGACGATGGCGCGCGCGATCGTCGAGGCCACGACGCATTTCCAGGATCCCGACGTCCTCGCCAAGGTGAGCCGAGGGCTCGGCGAGCCGATGCACGGGCTCGAGATCGGCACGCTCGAGACCCGCTTGCAGGACCGCGGCTGGTAGCGTCTCCGGTCGCGGCCGGCTCGCCTACGATGTCGTGATGACCAAGGCGGGCGTCCTCGCGCTCCAAGGCGACTTCCGGGAACACACGCGCGCGTTCTCGGATGCCGGTGCGACCCCCGTGGAGGTCCGGACGGCCGAACAGCTGGCCGGCGTCGACTGCCTCGCGATCCCCGGCGGCGAGTCCACCACGATCTCCAAGCTCGCCCGCGCGTACGGCCTGGTCGAGCCGATCCGCGAGCGTGTCCGGGGAGGCATGCCGGTCCTCGGCACGTGCGCCGGGATGATCGTGCTCGCGAACGAGGTGATCGGCGGCGAGCCGCTCCTCGGTGTGATGGACATCGGGGTCCGTCGCAACGCGTACGGGCGCCAGGTCGATTCCTTCGAAGCGGAGCTGGACGTCGACGGGATCGGGCATCCCGTCCGAGCGATCTTCATCCGGGCGCCGTGGATCGAACGCGTCGGCGACGGCGTCCGGGTCCTGTCCACGTTCGAAGGACGGCCGGTCGTCCTGGAGCAAGACAACCTGCTCGTGGCATCCTTCCATCCTGAGCTCGTGGGCGAGACCGGGCTCCACGACTATTTGCTCGGGAAGGTGTGAGGCATGTCCGGCCACTCCAAGTGGGCGACGATCAAGCGGAAGAAGGGCGCCGCCGACGCGAAGCGCTCGAACATGTTCGCAAAGCTCCTCCGAGCGGTCGAGGTCGCGGCCAAGGACGGCGGCGGCAACGTCGAAGGCAACACGACGCTCGCTTCCGCCGTCGAGAAGGCGCGCAGCTTCTCGGTCCCGAACGACAACATCGAGCGCGCGATCAAGCGCGGGACGGGCGAGCTCGAAGGCGGGGCGAGGTACGAGGAGATCACGTACGAGGGCTACGCGCCCGGCGGGATCGCGCTCGTGGTCGAAGCCCTGACGGACAACCGGAACCGGACCGCGCAGGAGGTGCGCCACGCCTTCACGCGCAGCGGCGGCAACCTGGGGGAGACGGGCTCGACGCTCTGGATGTTCCAGCGCAAGGGTGTGATCGTCGTCGAGAAGCGGCTCGCGCCCGATGAGGAGCGACTGCTCGAGCTCGCGCTCGAGGGGGGCGCGGAGGATCTGAACGACGAGGGGTCCTCGTGGGACATCGTGACGGCTCCGCAGGACTTCACGTCGGTGGAGCGCGCGCTCCAGCGGGCCGGCGTCCCCGTCGAGTCCTCGGAGATCTCGCTGATCCCCACCACGACGATCCCGGTCGACGGCGGCGACGCGCGGCAGGTCCTCCACCTGATCGACGCGCTCGAACAGCTCGACGACGTGCAGAACGTGTACGCCAACTTCGACATCCCCGAAGGCGTCATGGCGTCGCTCTGACGGCGTCTCGGCGCCGTCTCGCCTGGGCCGGCCGCTGGGTGTAGCGTCGCCGTCGCGAATGCGTGCACTCCGTTGGTCACTCGCCGTCATCTGGCTCTTCGCGGCCTGCACGCAGGGGGGGTCGGACGGGACATCCTTCGCGCCGACCACCCCCTCCTCCGCGTCGACGAGCTCGCCCGCGCCGATCGGTGCGGTGCTCGCGGACGGGACCCCGCTCCCGAGTGGGTGCCCGAAGGGCGCCACGGCGTCGCAGACGGTGACGTTCGTCTCGGCGGGCCGCGCGTGGGCGCTCGATCCAACGACGAACGCCCTCTCCTGCCTGTTCGCGGTTCGCGATCCCGGTCCCTTCGCCTGGGGCCCTCAGGGCGACCGCGTGCTCCTCGGTGACTTCCGTGTGCGCGGTCTCTCCGCCGACGCGCCGGACCTCCCGCCCATCGACGTCAGCAGCACGACGTTCGACTGGGGACACCCGATCGGCCTTGCGGTCGTGTTCGCCGGCGGGGCGGGCGTCCCGGAGAAGCGTTTGATGGACGACGGCAGCGTGGAGGAGCTCTCCGCGATGCCGTCGGCGACCTACCTCCAGGTCGCGTACCACCCGAGCGGTCTCGCGTTGGGCTTCGTCCTCGAGAAGGACGGGAAGCAGTCGATCTGGTTCTCTACGAACGAGGGGGAGGACCCCGAACGGCTCGTCTTCGGGGTCAACGGGACGCGGTTCACGTCGATTGCGTTCAGCCCCGACGGGCAGCGCCTGTGGTGGATCGCCGAGCACGCCGGGGGGTACCCCGAGCTCCACTGGATGGATCTGGGCGATCGCACCGGCTTCACGGACGTGTGGAAGGGAGCCGACGGCACGTTCGCCCAGGAGCTGCAGATCTCGCCCGGCGGGGGCCGGTTCAAGGCGATGACCCAGGGGACGGTGTGCGACCGACGGAAAGCCCTGATCGTCGACGGCGGAGCGGCCTCGCCGGCGATGCCCTTCGAGGATCGACCGACGTCCGCGCTGGGTTGGCTCGACCGGACCCACCTCCTCGTCGCCGCGGGGGGATGCGCCGACCCGACCGAGTTGTTCTCGGTCGATGCGGGCGGCGGTCAGCCGGTCGCGCTCGTGACGGGAGCGGAGCTCGCGGCCCCGCGCACCGTCCTCCGGAACGCGCCGGACCACGTGCCTGCGCCCAACTCATCGGAGGGACAGCCGCCGCTCGGCGGCGTCGGGTGATGAGCCCGACCGGCGGCCGGTCGGCCGCCCGACGGGATCGGAGGCCCGTTCCTGGAGTCGTTGCCCGGCTCCCGGCGGGAGCCTAGACTCCGCGAACAGATGTTCGATTCGTGCGTGCTCGGGGTGGACCCGGGGATCGCGAACGTTGGTCTCGCGGCGGTCGCGCGCCGCGAGCGGCGCTCGGTGCTCCTGTGGGCGGATACGGTCAGGACGCCACCCGGCGCGGACGAGGCCGGTCGGCTCCGTCGGGCGGCCGACGCGGTCGCGGCGGCGATCGCGGAGCATCGTCCGGACGCGGTCGCGATCGAGCGCGTGGCATGGAACCGGAACCAGGTGAGCGCGCTCCGGGTGGCCCGCGCGATCGGCGCGATCATGGTCGCGGCAGATCGCGCGGGCCTCCCGGTGCAGGAGTACGGCCCGAACGAGGTGAAGATCGCGGTGACCGGGATGGGGGACGCCGACAAGCGGCAGGTCCGGGATGCGCTCGCGCGGATCCATCGCCTCCGCGGCGTTCCGGCGCAGCCGGACGCTGCGGACGCGGTGGCGATCGCGCTCACGCACCTGATGGGGTCGCGGATGGTCGCCGCCACGCGCGCGGGGGCTCGATGATCTCGTTCCTCGACGGAGAGATCGTCGAGAAGGCCCGGACCCGCGTCGTGATCGCGGTCGGCGGCGTCGGCTACGACGTCGCCGTGCCCACCTCGGTCGCGGCCTCCCTACCGGCTGTGGGGAGGACGGTCCGCGTCCACACGCGGATGGTCGTCCGAGAGGATTCGATGACGCTCTACGGGTTCGCCGATCCGGACGAGCGCGGGCTCTTCGATCTCTTGACCGGTGTCACCGGCGTCGGCCCGAAGGTGGCGCTGAGCTTCCTGTCCGCGCTGGCCCCCGACGAGATCCGCCGCGCGGTCGTCGCCGGGGACGCGGCCACGCTCACGGTGGTCCCGGGGGTCGGGAAGAAGGTGGCGCAGCGGGTCGTCCTGGACCTCCGCGACCGCCTGGGAGGCGACAGCGTGCTCGTCGTCGACGGCCCCCTGGCCGATGTGCGGGAGGCGCTGCTGCAGCTCGGCCTGACGCCATCCGAGGCGACCGACGCGATGCGCGGGATCGACCCTGACGGGCGGGGGACCGACGACCTGTTGCGGGATGCCCTCCAGAAGGTGGGACGATGAGCCGCGTGGTCGATCTCACCGACCCGGATGACAGCGACGAGCGGATCACCGGCGCGTCCGAGCTCTCGCCAGAGGACCGCGAACTCGACGTCGCTCTGCGCCCCCGCTCGCTCGGGGACTTCGTCGGCCAGGATCGTGTGAAGGAGCAGCTCGAGTTGCTGTTGCAGGCTGCCCGCGAGCGCCAGGAGCCCGTCGACCATGTCCTGTTCAGCGGCCCTCCCGGTCTGGGGAAGACGACGCTCGCCCAGATCGTCGCCCACGAGATGACGGCCGGCTTCCAGCCGACGTCGGGTCCGGCGCTCGAGCGCCCGAGCGACCTGGCGGCGATCCTCACCAACCTCGGCGACGGCGACGTGCTCTTCGTCGACGAGATCCATCGGATGCCGCGCTCGGTGGAAGAGGTGCTGTATCCGGCGCTCGAGGACTTCACGCTGGACGTGGTGCTGGGCAAGGGACCGACGGCCCGGTCGATCCGGCTCGAGCTCCCGCGCTTCACCTTGATCGGGGCGACGACCCGGCCCGGGCGGATCACCCTGCCGCTCCGCGAGCGGTTCGGATTCAGCCCCCGCCTGGACTACTACGACGTCGGGGACCTCGAACGGATCGTCGTCCGGTCGGCAGGCATCCTCGGCGTGGTCGTCGACGACGACGGCCCCACGGAGATCGCCCGGCGGTCGCGGGGGACGCCTCGGATCGCGAACAGGCTCCTCCGCCGCGTCCGCGATGTCGCCGAGGTCCGGCACGACGGGCGGATCACGGGCGACATCGCCCGGGCTGGGCTCGCCGTCTTCGAGGTCGACGAGCTCGGGCTCGATCGGCTCGATCACGCCGTCCTGGACACCGTGATCGAGAAGTTCTCCGGCGGCCCCGTCGGCCTGACGACGCTCGCAGCTGCGGTCGGGGAGGAGCCCGACACGGTGGAGGACGTCGTGGAGCCGTACCTGCTGCAGCTCGGCTTCATCCAGCGGACCCCGCGGGGGCGCGTCGCGACGGAACGGGCCTTCGGCCACCTCGGGCGGACCGCGCCGGGCAGGCTTCCGATCTGAGCGGCCTCCGCTCGCGTTCCCGCAGGTAGACTCCCGTTCCGTCCCCGGCGCGGGACGCGGCACCGATCGGAAAGGACCCGGATGGATCTCCTCGCGCAGAGCTCGTCATCGGGCGGCGGCCTCCTCACGCTGCTCATCTTCATCGTCCCCTTCGGGTTGCTCTTCCTCTTCATGCGGAACCAGCAGAAACGTGTGCGGCAGCAGCAGGCGCTGCAGCAGGCGGCGGAGGTCGGTGACGAGGTGCTCACGACCGCCGGCATCTTCGGGACGATCGTCGACGAGGACGAAGACGAAGGAACCGTGACCGTCGAGATCGCGCCCGGCACGCGGATCAGGATGGTCCGATCCGGGATCGCGCGGCGTCTCACCGAGGACGACGAGGTCTACGACGACGACGAAGACGTCGAGGACGACGACGGCACCGACGAGAACGCGCAGGGTCCGATCCACTCGTGAGCCGATCCGACGCCATCGGGACGCCCGAGGGCGCCCCCGTTCCGGAGGTCCCTCCCGCCGAACCCGCGCCGCACGAGGGCGCAACGATCACGCTCGAGGACGTACAGCGCGACGAGGAGCTGTCTCTCTACATCGCGTCGGCCGACCGTGTGATGGACGCGATGGGCTACACGGAGCACGGCTTCCGGCACGCGAACCTCGTGGGCAACATCGCCTACCAGGTGCTGCACCGGTTGGAGTTCCCCGAGCGTGAGGCCCAGCTCGCCTGCGTGGCGGGCTACCTCCACGACGTCGGGAACGCGCTCGCCCGCGACGCGCACGGTCAGACGGGCGGGGTGCTCGTCTACCACGCGCTCCGCGACCGCGTCGACGGCGCGGACCTGATGACGATCATCGCCGCGATCGCGAACCACGAGGAAGCGGAGGGGACGGCGGTCTCGCCCGTGTCCGCGGCGGTGATCCTGGGGGACAAATCCGACGTGCACCGCAGCCGCGTACGGAAGGCCGTGACCGTCGAGCGCGACATCCACGACCGCGTGAACTACGCGGTCGAACAGAGCTTCCTGCGGGTAGACTCCGACGCCCGCACGGTCAGCCTCGAGCTGACGATCGACACCACGATCAGCCAGGTCATGGAGTACTTCGAGATCTTCCTCGGCCGGATGCAGATGTGTCGGTTCGCCGCCGAGGCGATCGAGGCGCGGTTCCGATTGGTGATCAACGGGCAGGAGCTGGCGTGAAACGCAACCGCGGACTGTGGGTCTCGGTGATCTTCGTCGCCGTCCTGGTCGTTGCTTCCTCGCTGTCGCTGGCTCTCGGCGCGTTCAAGCCGGTGCTCGGGCTCGACCTGGAAGGCGGCCTCGCGGTGATCCTTTCGGCTCCCGAAGGCACGGAGGCCGGCACGATGCAACAGGCGCTGGAGAACATCCGGAACCGGGTGGACGCCTTCGGCGTCGGCGAGCCGGACATCTTCCTGTCGGGGAACACGATCGAGATCCAGATCCCGGGGTTGTCCGACAGCACCGTCGAGCAACGCGACACCGACCTGTATTGCATCGAGGACATGACGCAGGCCAGCTACGGGTGCTCCACCGACCAAGCCGTCGCGACCGAGGCGCTCGGTGGCTTCACCGTCGGATCGCAGGCCTCCCAGGTCTGCCTCCTCGATGCGAACGGCGACCAGCTGAAGTGCTACGCGTCCCAGGATGAGGCGGACAACGCGAAGAAGGGGATCACGACCGAGCCGAAGGCGAGCGCCACACCGTCTGCGTCCGGGTCGCCGACCGCCTCGTCGTCGGCGAGCGCCTCCCCGACGGTCGGACCCCCGCAGGGCGCCTCGCTGTACTGCTTGACCGATATCAGCAGCACGGAGCTCCGCTGCTACCCGAGCCGCTCGGCGGCCGAGTCGGCGAAGAAGGGCATCACCTCGGAGGTGACGAAGTCCTCGTGGTGCATCCAAGCTCCGGCCGAGTCGACCGCGCCGAGCGCCACGCCGACGCCGAGCGCGTCGGCGACGCCGTCCTCGAAGAAGTCATCACCGAGCGCCAGCGCCAGCTCGTCCGCATCGCCGTCGGCGTCCCCTGACCCCGCTGCCGCCTACGCGCAGCTCGACACGAGCGTCGCCGAGCCTCTCCCGTGCGACCTCGCCAGCAAGGCCGCGGCCCAGGACGCGCTCGCCGGATGGACGACCGCCCACGTGACGACCCAGTATTGCGTGGTCAGCTCGCAAGCGGAGGACCTCGGTTGCTTCACGACCCCGGCTGCTGCCGCGCAGCGGCAGCGTGAGACCGGCCAGCAGCGCCTCCTCGAGACGATCGGCAAGACCGCCCGTCTCGAGGAGCGCCAGACGCTCGAGATCGTTCCGAGCACCAGCCCGCAAGCGGCCTCGATCCAGCTGACGTGTCAGAAGCCGGAGGAGCTCGACACTCCGGCGTGCTCGGGAAAGGCGCGGGACCAGAACGAGGTCTGGTATCCGGATCAGAACGGCAACTACGTGCATCTCGGACCGATCATCATCACGGGCGGGAACATCACGAAGGCGTCGGCGCAGCTGTCCGGCGGCACCCAGAACGACCCGCTCACCCAGTGGGTCGTGGCTTTCCAGCTCGACGGCGAGGGGGCCGACGCCTTCTCGAGGGCCACGACGGCGGCCCTCAGCGAGCCGAGCCCGCGCAACCAGATCGCGATCGCGCTCGACCGCACGATCATCTCCAACCCCCAGGTGACCGGCGCGATCACCACGGGGAACGGCCAGATCGAGGGCAACTTCACGGAGGACACCGCCAAGCAACTCGCCTCGCTCCTGAACGCAGGTGCGCTCCCCGTCGAGCTGACGCGTCAGTCCGTCCGAACGGTCAGTCCGACGCTCGGGGAGGAGTCGCTCAAGCAGGGCATCGTCGCTGGGATCGCCGGGCTGATCCTCCTGTTCCTCTACCTGCTCCTGTACTACCGGTTGCTCGGGATCGTGGCCTGGTTCGGGATGACGATCTGGGCGGTGCTCGCGATCGCCCTGATCTCGCTCGCGGGGGAGAGCTTCGGCTACGCGCTCACGCTCGCCGGGGTCGCGGGCCTCGTGATCTCGCTCGGCGTCACCGCCGACTCGTACATCGTGTTCTTCGAACGCCTGAAGGACGAGGTGCGATCCGGCAGGGCGCCTCGCGCGGCGGTCCAGCCGGCGTTCAAGCGGGCCTTCAAGACGATCGTCGCCGCAGACATCGTGACCGGGATCGCGGCGGCCGTCCTCTACCTGACCGCGGTGAGCTCGGTGCGCGGGTTCGCGCTCACGCTCGGGGTCGCGACCGCGCTCGACCTGTTCGTCGTCTACTTCTTCAAGCGACCGACCGTGTATCTGATCGCCCGGACGAAGGCGCTGTCCGAGATGCACGGCTTCGGCCTGACGGCGGCCACGGCCGCCGACCATGAGGCGCTCGACACGACGATGGAGCCCGACGCATGACGTTTCGCGAGTTCGTCGACGTGTACCGGGGCTACCGGATCCCCCGGTTCAAGCTGATCGAGCACCGGAACTGGTGGTTCATCTTCTCCGGCGTCCTGATCGTCCTGTCGATCGGCGGGATGGTCCTGAGGGGGTTCAACTTCTCGATCGACTTCGAGGGTGGGGCGCAGCTCTCCTACCCGCTGCACACCGGCGTGACGGTCCAAGACATCGAGTCGACCCTGAGCACCTACGGGTTGACCGGGGAGGTCCAGGTCGTGAGCGGCGACTCCGTCGCGATCCGGACCGAGAGCCTCACCGGGGTGAAGGATTCCACCAAGCTGCTCGACGACCTCGCGAGCCAGGCGGGCGTCGCGAGCGAGGACATCAACGTGCAGGACATCGGACCCTCATGGGGGGCGGAGATCTCCAAGAAGGCGGTCCGCGGTCTGGTGATCGTCCTGATCGCGATCGGTCTCTACATCGCGTTCCGATTCGAATGGGCGATGGCCGCAGGAGCCATGATCGCCCTGGTCCACGACGTCACGATCACCGCCGGCGTCTACGCGCTGACGGGTCGTGTCGTCACGCCGGAGACGGTGATCGCGATCCTCACGATCCTCGGGTTCAGTCTGTACGACACCGTCGTGATCTACGACAAGGTGAAGGAGAACACCGAGTCGGCCGCGCTCCTCGCGAGGATGGGCTACACGAAGGTCGTCGACCTGTCCTTGAACCAGACCGTGATGCGGTCGGTGAACACGTCGCTCGTGGTGCTGCTGCCGATCCTGTCGTTGCTGCTGTTCGGCGGTGAGACGCTGAAGGACTTCGCGTTCGCCATGTTCGTCGGCGTCGCGATCGGCGCGTACTCGTCGATCTTCATCGCGGCGCCGATCCTGACGATCATCAAGGGCCGGGAGATGGCCAAGCGAGGGCCGGTGCGAGCTCCGGGCCGGCCGGGTCCCGGATCGCGTCAGCGCGCGGCCGCGGTCCCGGCGGTCGACGGCGCGGGGGTCGCGGTCGCATCCGACGCCGCTGCGGCGAGCGCCACGGCGAGGCAGCGGTCGCGCCAGGGCGCGCGCCCACGTCCGGGTCAGAAGCGTCGTCCGCCGGCCAAGCGCAAACGGAGGTAGAGCCGTGCAGGTCGACCAGATCAAGGCGCTGATCCGGGACGTCCCCGACTTCCCGGAGCCCGGCATCGTGTTCAAGGACATCACCCCGGTCCTGTCGGATCCGATCGCGTATTCCACGATCGTCGACCTGATCGTCGTGCACTTCGGACGGGGCAACGTGGACAAGGTCGTGGGGATCGAGGCTCGCGGGTTCCTGTTGGCGGCGCCCGTGGCGTACCACTTCGGCGCGGGCATCATCCCGGTGCGGAAGGCCGGCAAGCTGCCCTCCGAGACGATCGGTGAGGAGTACGCGCTCGAGTACGGGACGGCCTCGCTGGAGATCCATCGCGACGCCGTACGTCCGGGCGAGCGGGTGCTGATCGTGGACGACGTCCTCGCAACCGGCGGGACGGCGAAGGCCGCTGCGTCGCTCGTCCAGCAGATCGGCGGCAAGGTCTGCGGGATCGCATGCCTGATCGAGCTCGACTTCCTCCACGGCCGGGACAAGGTCGGGGAGCACGAGCTGTTCACGCTGATCCATTACTAGAAGCGGGTCCCGGTTCGCGACGGCCGTACACTGGCCAGGTCGCCGTGGATAGCAAGGAAGAGCTCAGGATCGAGGCACCGCCGTCGTCTCCACCGACGAAACGGAGCGGACGGCTTCCCATCCCACGCCTTCGTCGCGGTGAGTCCCCGCCGCTCACCGGCCTTTCGGCCCTCCTCAGGGAGGTCCGGTCCTACAACCCGAAGGGCGACGTCAGGATCCTGGAGCAGGCCTACCACGCCGCCGAGCAGGCACACGAGGGGCAGGCTCGGAAGTCCGGCGAGCCGTTCATCGAGCATCCGCTCGCCGTCGCAGGGGTCCTCGCGGATCTGCGGCTGGACACGACGACGCTCGCGGCGGCGCTGCTCCACGACACCGTGGAAGACACCGACGTCACGCTCGACCGGATCGAGGAGGAGTTCGGCGACGACATCGCCCACATCGTGGACGGTCTGACCAAGCTCGACCGCCTCGAGTTCCAGACCCGCGAGCTCGCGCAGGCCGAGAACGTGCGGAAGATGATCGTGGCGATGGCTGGCGACATCCGCGTCCTTCTGATCAAGCTCGCCGACCGGCTCCACAACATGCGGACGGTCGAGGCGCTCTCGCCGGGGAAGCAGCGTCGGATGGCGACCGAGACGCTCGAGATCTACGCGCCCCTCGCGAACCGGTTGGGTGTCCAGGAGCTCAAGTGGGAGCTCGAGGACCTTTCCTTCAAGACGCTGCATCCCGGGCCGTACCGGGAGATCGCCCACCTCGTGGAGGCCCGTCGCGACGACCGCAGGGCGCTCACCGAGGATCTGATCGCGACGATCCGTCAGAAGCTGAAGGAGCTCGGCGTCAAGGCCGACGTCGAAGGTCGCCCCAAGCACCTGTATTCGATCTACGAGAAGATGGTGATCCGCGGCAAGGAGTTCGAGGAGATCTACGACCTCGTCGGGATCCGGATCCTCGCCGGGTCGCTGCGGGACTGCTACGCGGCCCTCGGAGCCGTCCACGCGCTCTGGAAGCCGGTGCCCGGGCGGTTCAAGGACTACGTGGCGATGCCCAAGTCCAACATGTACCAGTCGCTCCACACGGCCGTCGTCGGGCCCGGCGGGACCCCGCTCGAGATCCAGATCCGGACCCGCGACATGCACCGGACGGCCCAGTACGGGATCGCCGCCCACTGGCGATACAAGGAAGGCGGCAAGCACGCCAAGGACGCGGCCGACCTGGCCTGGCTCGGTCAGATGATGGAGTGGCTCAAGGATATGGCCGACCCACGGGAGTTCATGGAGGGCCTGCGGATCGACCTGTCGGGGGGACGGGTCTTCGTCTTCACGCCCAAGGGCGACGTCGTGAACCTGCCGCAGGGCGCCACGCCGGTCGACTTCGCGTACACGATCCACACCGAGGTCGGCCACCGGACGATCGGCGCCAAGGTCAACGGCAAGCTCGTCCCGCTCGACTACGAGCTCCGCACCGGCGACTCGGTCGACGTGCTGACCTCCAGGGCGCAGGGCGAGGGACCGTCCCAGGACTGGCTGCAGTTCGTCGCGACGCCGCGCGCCCGGAACAAGATCCGTCAGTGGTTCGCCCGGGGTCGGCGTGAGGACGCGCTCGACCAGGGGAAGGATCTCCTCCAGAAGCAGATGCGCCGGCAGAACCTCTCGTTCAAGCGACTCGCGAACGAAGAGGCGCTGGAGCAGGTGGCGACCGACCTGAAGCAGCCCGACCTGGACGCGCTCTACGTCGCGGTCGGCGAGGGGCACGTCTCTCCGCAATCCGTCGTCGCCCGGCTCTCCCGGCTGCTGAGCGGGAGCTCCGACGAAGATGTCACGGACGTCCCCCTCGCGCGCCCCGTCAAGATCACGCGGACCGACCTCGCGCAGGGCGTGATGGTCAAGGGTCTCGGCGACGTGTGGGTGAAGCTCGGACGGTGCTGCACCCCGGTGCCCGGTGACGAGATCGTCGGGTTCGTCTCACGCGGTCAAGGCGTGTCGGTCCATCGGGCGGATTGCCCGAACGTGAAGACGCTCCGTCGGGAACCCGAGCGGATGATCGAGGTCTCGTGGGCGGAAGGCAAATCGACCACGTTCGTCGTCGCGATCCAGGTCGAGGCGCTCGACCGCACGCGGCTGCTGTCGGACATCGCGACGGCGCTCTCGGATCAGCACGTGAACATCCTGTCGGCCAACTCGGCGACCGGCCGCGACCGCATCACGCGCCTCCGGTTCACCTTCGAGCTGGCGGACATCACGCATCTGTCGTCGCTCCTCGCGGCGGTCAAGCGGGTCGAAAGCGTCTACGACGCGTACCGCGTCGTCCCGAGCTAGATGCGGCTCTTGATCCAACGGGCGTCGCGGGCGTCGGTCCGCGTCGACGGCAGGGCGGTGTCCTCGATCGGCCTCGGACTCGTGATCCTGGTCGGCGTCGGCCGGGGGGACGAGGCCGACCAGGTCGAGCCGCTCGCGGACAAGCTCGCGGGGCTACGGATGTTCCGTGACGCCGAGGGCAAGACGAACCTGGCCATCGCAGACGTCGGCGGCGAGGCGCTCGTGGTTTCCCAGTTCACGCTGTACGCGGACACCCGCAAGGGCCGGCGTCCGTCCTTCATCCGAGCGGCGGAGCCGGCGATCGCCGAGGAGGTCGTCGACGCGTTCGCGGCCGCCCTGGAGTCGAGGGGCATAAGGGTGGGCCGCGGCGTGTTCGGCGCGGAGATGGAGGTCGAGCTCGTGAACGACGGCCCGTTCACGATGTGGCTCGACGCGGAGTCGCCGTGACGGTCGAGCGCCGGCGCGTGTCGTCGGGATCCCCGTACGAGCCGGTGATCGGGTTCAGCCGTGCGATCCGGGTCGGCGACCGCGTGCTCGTCTCTGGGACCGCACCGATCCGGCCGGATGGTGCCGTCGACGAGGACCCGGCGACGCAGATGCGGCGGTGCCTCGAGATCGTGAGCGCCGCGCTCGCCGAGGCGGGCGCGGCGCTCACGGATGTGGTTCGGACGCGGACCTATCTGATGGACGCCGCCGACGCCGAGGCCGTCGGCGGCGTCCACGGCGAGGTGTTCGGAGACGTGCGGCCGGCGTCGACGATGGTCGTCGTCGCCGGCCTCCTCGATCCTCGCTGGAAGGTTGAGATCGAGGTCGAGGCGCTGGTCGGCTGACGGCGGTCGCGCGAGACCCCTCCGGTAGCATGGCCGTCCGATGTACCTCGACGTCTTCGACCGCAACCCGTACGGCACGAACTGCTGGCTGTTGGCCGCGGAGGGGTCCGACGACGCGGTCGTCGTCGATCCCGGCTTCGAGCCTCACGCCATTCGGGCGATGCTCGATGCCGCCGGGAAGCGGCCCGCCGCGGTGCTCCTGACGCACGCGCACCTGGATCACGCAGGGACCGCCGGTGCGTTCGCCGGCGACGACGTGCCGGTGTTCTGCCACCCGGCGGACGCGCAGGCGTTCACCGACCCGGCGGCGTGGCGCCGCGACGACTTCCCGAACCCGCTGGTCCCCGTCAAGGACCTCCGCCCCTTCGAAGACGGCGACGTCCTGCGGTTCGCGGGGTTCGATCTGGAGGTCTGGCACACGCCGGGGCACACCCCCGGCCACTGCATCTTCCGGGTCGACCGGGACGTTCTGGTGTGCTCCGGCGACCTCGTCTTCGCCGGAACGATCGGTCGCTCCGACTTCGCGAACTCCGATCCCGAGGCGATGGGCCGGAGCCTGCGGCGGTTCCTCACGCTCCCGGACGCGCTGCCGGTCCTCCCGGGCCACGGGCCGAGGACGGACGTCCGGACGGAGCGCGCCACGAACCCGC
>JBKOZW010000106.1:0-9498 GCA_046726095.1 Actinomycetota bacterium | reverse complement strand
AGGAGGTGAACGTTGAGGGAGTACGAGTGCATGCTCATCCTGCCGGCCGACGCCGACGAGGCGTTGGTGGGCACCGCGGTCGATCGGATCGCCAAGATCATCGCCACCGACGGCGGCAAGATCGACAACATCGACCGCTGGGGCCGCAAGCGCTTCGCGTACGAGATCGCACGTCAGCACGAGGGGTACTACGTCGTGGTGCGGTTCGAAGCGGAGCCGGCGGTACAAGCGGAGCTAGACCGGACGCTCAAGCTCGCCGACGAGGTGATCCGGCACAAGGTCTTGCTCCTGCCAGACAGGGCCAAGGCGACCGCTTCCCCCGCCTCAGCCGAGGCGTAACCGAAGGGAAAAGGGGGGACCGCTCCATGGCGAGCGACAACCAGATCACGATCGTTGGGAACCTCACGGACGATCCCGAGCTGCGCTACACGGCTAACGGGGCCGCGGTGGCCAACTTCCGGGTGGCGTACTCCACACGGATCCGCGACGCTGCCGGCAACTGGACGGACGGCGACACATCGTTCTTCACCGTCAACTGCTGGCGGAGCCTCGCCGAGAACGCGGCGGAGACGCTCACCCGCGGCACCCGCGTGGTGGTGACGGGCCGTCTCAAGCAGCGGTCGTGGGAGAACCAAGAAGGAGAGAAGAGAACCGTGGTGGAGATCGAGGCCGACGACCTCGGTCCGAGCTTGAGATGGGCCACCGCCAGCGTCACGAAGACCAGCCGGAGCTCCGCCGCCTCTTCGGGCGGCGACTGGGGCGCGGCCGTCGCGGCGCCGGTGGGCGCGGCCACCGACAACGAGGAGACACCGCTGGATGCCGGGTAGGACTGGGAAACCGCAACGGGGCGTTTCGGCACGCAAGAAAGAGAAGGACGCCGCTTGGCAGAAGAAGCAGAAGCGGAAGGTCTGTATCTTCTGTAAGGAGCGGATCGATCACGTCGACTACAAGGACGTCGTCTTGCTGCGCAAGTTCGTGTCCGAACGCGGCAAGATCCGTGCGCGACGCGTCACGGGCAACTGCGTGCAGCATCAGCGCGACGTCGCGTCGGCCGTGAAGAACGCCCGCGAGATGGCCCTGCTCCCGTACAGCGCGCGATGAAGGTCATCCTCCAGAAGCCCGTCGACAACCTCGGGAACCCCGGGGATATCGCCGAGGTCGCCGACGGCTACGCGCGCAATTACCTGATCCCCCGCGGGATGGCCATCAGGGCGCACAAGGGTGCCCTGAAGCAAGCTGAGGTGCTCAAGAAGGGTCATGTCGCCCGGCTGTCCCGACAGAAGGGCGAGTTCGAGACCCTGGCGTCCAAGCTGATCGCCGAAGGCCCCCTCCGGATCAGCGCCCGAGCCGGCGAAGAGGGCAAGCTCTTCGGCTCGGTCACGAGTGCCGACATCGCGGAAGCCCTGGCCTCGCAGGGCGGTCTCCAGATCGATCGAAAGGACGTCCATCTGGACGAGCCGATCCGGTCGGTCGGGGTCCACGAGGTGCGGGTCAAGCTCTTCCACGAGGTCGAGCCCGTGATCACCGTGGAGGTGCTCGCCCAAAGCTGAGTGGTGGGGCGGTCCCCCGGAGGAACCGCCCCACCCTTCACGTGAGACCCAGCGCGCCCGCGAGCTCCGTCGGCGTCTCGACCTCCAGGTCGAACGGGGACGCGTCTACGAGCTGGTGCCCCCATCCCGCGGCGACGGACATCGCGCCGGCGCGGCGAGCGGTCTCGGCGTCCAGCGGCCCGTCACCCACGTAGGCGGTCTGCGACGCCCGAACGCCCAGGCCCTCGCACGCCAGGAGCAATCCGTCGGGCTCGGGCTTGAAGCGCGGCGCCACGGCGTCCGCACCGACCGCGACCCGGAAGCGGTCACGGATGCCGGCCGTTCCGAGGAGCACGCTGATGTTCCCCTGGTCCGCGTTCGTGAAGATCCCCAATCCGGCGCCGCCCAACGAATCCAGCGCTTCGGGGATGCCGGGGTACGGTCGGAGGTCGTTCCTCCGCGCCTCGTCCGCCAATCGCTCGTGGTACCCGTCGAGCTCGGCCTCCGAGACAGTCCGTCCCAGGAAGTGGAGCATGATCGCCGCGGGTGGGCCGAGCACGTAGCTCTCGATCACCTCGTCGTCGGTCAGATCCGGCCCACCGAGCTCCCGGATCGTGGCGGCGAAGGCGCCGGGGACGACCCCCGATGTGTCGATCAGCGTCCCATCCATGTCGAAAACGAGTGCCTCGATCGCCTCGAGACCCCCCGAACGGCCCATGGCGGCGGAGGATAGGCCATGGCGTGTCAGAGCCGCTGTTCACACTTGTCCACATGACAATCCACATGGGGAAAACGCTGCTCAGAGGCAGAGTGACAAGGAATATCGGGCGCCGACCTGGCCTCCGGCAATCCACATGGGTTGTCCACTGTCGCGACGGCTCCACGGGGCGTAGCGTCGCCCCTCGATCGGGTTCGGTTCTGCGAGGGGGGACATCCAGGGGTGGCACGCGCGGCTGACGACGTCGTTCGCATCCCTGCGGGCCACCGGCTCCCACCCCAAGACCTCGAGGCGGAGCGGTCCGTGCTCGGCGCCATGCTCTTGTCGGCCGAAGCGATGGCCGACGTCGTCGAGATCCTGGACGCCCAGGACTTCTACCGCTCGGCGCACGGCAAGATCTACTCGGCGGTCCGGGCGCTCTTCGGGCACGGCGAACCCGTCGACGTGATCACCGCGGTCGACGCGCTCCGCAAGGCAGGGCTGCTGGAAGAGGTAGGCGGGGCGCTCTACCTGCGCGACCTCGTCGACGAGGTACCCACGCCGGCCAGCGCGCCGCACTACGCCAAGATCGTGGCCGACGCCGCGCTCCGGCGTCGTCTGATCGGGGCGGCCGCCGACATCATGGATTTCGCCTACGCCGGGTCGGACGACGCCGACGCGATCGCCGACGGTGCGGAACAGCGGATCTACGACGTCGCGCGCCGCGAGGACACAGAGGATGCGGCAGCGATCGGCGATCTGGTCAACGACGCCATGTCGGAGCTCGAGGCGATCCAGAACCGCGAGTCGGCATACACGGGTCTGGCGACCGGTTTCCGGGACCTGGACGAGCTCACCTCAGGCCTGCAACCCGGCAACCTGGTGATCGTCGCCGCGAGGCCGGGGATCGGGAAGTCCTCGCTCGCCATGAACATCGCGCGGAACGTCGCGGTCCAGAGCGAGCCGGTCGCCATGTTCTCGCTCGAGATGTCGCGGTACGAGATCGGCATGCGGCTGCTCTGCGCGGAGGCCCGGGTCCCATGGGACCGGATCCGCAACAAGCGGGTCGGACCGGACGACTGGACCCGCGTCGTGTCGGCCGGCGAGACCTTGCACGACGCGCCGTTGTCGATCGTCGACGCCGGCAACGTCAACATCGTGGACATCCGCGCCAAGGCGCGGAGGCTCAAGACCAGCCGTCAGGGGCTCTCGCTGATCATCGTCGACTACCTCCAGTTGATGACGAGCCCGGCCACGCGGCGGCAGGACAACCGCCAGCAGGAGGTGGCGGAGATCTCCCGTTCGCTCAAGCTCCTCGCCAAGGAGCTCAAGGTCCCCATCCTGGCGCTGTCCCAGCTCAACAGGAACCCGGAGGCGCGCGCCGACAAGCGCCCGCAGCTGTCCGATCTCCGCGAATCCGGATCGCTCGAACAGGACTCCGACGTCGTGATGTTCATCCACCGCGACGACTTGGATCCCGAGAAGAAGCGGGAGGCCGAGCTGATCCTGGCGAAGCACAGGAACGGGCCGACCGGTTCGATCCGGCTCAGCTTCGAACCGTCCCTCACCCAGTTCCGCAACGCGGCCCGAGGCCAGACCGAGTAGCCGCGGTTCCGTAGAATCCGCCACGATGACGGATGCGAACGCCACGCCGCGCCGCGTGCGCGCGATCACCCGGCGGCTGGAATGGCGGTTCGGCGAGCTGATCCCGCCGCGCGCGTCCGATCCGCTCGACGAGCTGATCCTGACGGTGTTGAGCCAGCACACGAGCGACGTGAACGCCGATCGTGCGTTCACGTCGCTCCGGGCCGCTTACCCCACTTGGGAAGAGGTCGTCGCGGCGCCCGAGACCGCCGTCCCGGACGCGATCCGCTCAGGCGGCCTCGCGAACACCAAGGCGCCGCGCATCCAGGCGATCCTCCGCGAGGTCTACGAGCGTGAGGGTGCCTACGACCTCGCGCGCCTCCGCGCCCTGTCGGACGCGGAGGCCCGCGCCTACCTCACCTCGCTTCCGGGCATCGGCCCGAAGACCGCGGCGGTCGTGCTCTCATTCTCGCTCGGTCGCGATGCCATCCCGGTCGACACGCACGTCCACCGGGTCGCTCGCCGTCTCGGTCTGGTCCCGGCGAAGGCGAGCGCGGAACAGGCGGATCGCCTGCTGCACGACCTGGTCCCCGAGGGTCTGCGGACTCGCCTGCACGTGGGACTGATCCGGCTGGGCCGCGAGATCTGCAAGGCACCGACCCCGAGGTGCGCGGTCTGTCCCCTCAAGGACCTCTGTCCGACCGCGCCTCGGTATCTCCCAGCACGTCGACACGGTGGATCGGATGCAGACCGGGCGCGCAGCGGTGTGCAGAAGGGGAGCGGGTGAGGGGAATCGAACCCCCGTTTCAAGCTTGGGAAGCTTGCGTTCTGCCATTGAACCACACCCGCGTGGCCTGGCCTCCGGAGCGACCGCGGCAAGTCTAGCGACACGCCGAGGACGTCCGCACGCGGCCACTGTTAGCCTCCCGGGCCTCATGCCGGACCCCGATCTCTGGCCCGAGCTGCTGATACGGCTGTCCCGGAGGGAGAACCTCGGCGCGGACGAAGCCGCCGAGGCCATGCGGCAGATCATGGCCGGCGAGACGTCGCCGGCCGTGATCGGCGCGTTCCTCCTGGCCCTCCGGACCAAGGGCGAGACCGTCGACGAGGTCGACGGTCTCGCCCGCACGATGCTCGAGTTCGCCAACCCGGTCACGCCGCCGGAACCGGTGATCGACACGTGCGGCACCGGTGGTGATCGCGCCGGCACCTTCAACATCTCGACGGTGTCGGCGATCGTCGTCGCGGGCGCCGGCGTCCCCGTGGCGAAGCACGGGAACCGGGCCGCATCGTCGCACTGCGGGTCCGCAGACCTGCTGGAAGCGCTCGGGGTCAGGATCGACCTCGATCCCGAGGGTGTCCAGCGGTGCTTGGCGGATGCCGGGATCGGGTTCATGTTCGCGCCCAACTTCCACCCGGCGATGGGTCACGCCGGGCCCGTCCGCCGTGAGCTCCGCATCCCGACCGTCTTCAACTTCCTCGGCCCGCTCACGAACCCCGCGATGCCGCACGCCCAGGTCGTCGGCGTCTCGGATGAGAGGATGCTGCCGTTGATGGCCGAGGTCCTGGCGCGCCGCGGCGTCCGAGCGAAGCTCTTCCGAGGCGAGGATGGTCTGGACGAGCTCACCACCACCGGCATCTCGACCGTCTTCGACGTGCGGAGCGGGTCGGTCCGCGAGACGCATCTCGATCCGACGGCCGTCGGCCTCGCGCGTGTGAAGCCCGGCGATCTCGCGGGGGGCGATCCCGCGGACTCCGCCGACCTGACCCGCCGGATCCTGAGCGGCGAAGCCGGCCCGCAGCGCGACGTGGTCCTGCTGAACGCGGGCGCCGCGCTCGAGGTCGCGGGCTTCGCGGCGAACCTCCCCGAGGCGATGGCGACGTCGGCGCTTTCGATCGACGAGGGAGACGCGCTGAAGACGCTGGACCGTTGGGTCGAGGTTTCGAACGCCCGGTAGCATCACCCGCCGATGATCCTGTCCGACCGCGACATCCGGGAGCAGATCGGATCCGGACGTATCACGATCGATCCGTTCGATCCCGCGTGCGTGCAGCCGTCCTCGGTCGACCTGCACGTGGACGACCAGTTCCGCGTGTTCGCGAACTCTCGGTACCCGTTCATCGACGTCCGCGAGGAGATGCCGGATCTGACCGAGCTCGTCGAGGTGAAGCCCGACGAGGCGTTCATCCTGCACCCCGGCGAGTTCGTCCTCGGTTCGACGCTCGAACGGGTAGGGATCCCGGACGACCTGGTCGCACGGTTGGAGGGCAAGTCGTCCCTCGGCCGCCTCGGGCTGCTGATCCACTCGACGGCCGGTTACGTGGACCCCGGATGGGACGGCTACCTGACGCTCGAGCTCTCGAACGTCGCGAACCTCCCGATCACGCTCTATCCCGGCATGAAGATCGGACAGATCTCGTTCTTCCAGCTGACGTCCCCGGCAGAGACGCCCTACGGGCGCGCGGGGAACAAATACCAAGGGCAGCGCGGTCCCACCGCGAGCCGCTTCTTCCGAGACTTCGACTCCTAGGCGCGCGGGGACCGAAGCCGGTCAGTCCACGAGCAATGCCCCCGGCACCGGGCCGACGCCCATCTGCACCGCCATCATCGCCGCCTGCGTCCGGTTCGTGACCCCGAGCTTGCGGAAGATCGCCGCCAGGTGGGCCTTCACGGTCTTCTCGGACAGGTAGAGGCGTCCGGCGATCTCGCGGTTCGAACGGCCCTCAGCGAGTAGCGCGAGGATGTCGTGCTCGCGCTGGGTCAGGCTGTACTCGTTGCGGCGGCTGTGCCCGTTGCTCCCGACCGATGCATCCTGATCCTCGAAGAGGTTCTGGATCACGCGCGGGCTGAGGACGTTCCCGCTGCCCGAGAGCGCCACGTTGATCGCCTGGGCGAGATCCTCCGGGGTCGCATCCTTCAGGAGGTAGCCCGCGGCACCGTCGGCGAGCGCCCGCTTCACGTACGGAGCGTTCTCGTAGGTAGAGATCATGATCACCGGCATCTCGGCCCACTCCGCCTTGATCGCGCGGAGCAGCTCGAGCCCGTCCAGGTCGGGCATCCGGACATCGACGAGCGCGAGATCGATCGCAGATCCGGCGTGCAGGACCTCGAGCGCCGCGGCCGACGATTCGGCCTCGAGCACCTCGGAGTCCGGGAAACCTTCTTTGACGACGTAGTTCATGCCACGACGCACGAGCGCGTGGTCATCCACGATCAGGATCCTCATGTCATCCACCTGCTCTCCCGACGGGGAGCACGGCGACGACCGTGGTGCCGCGTCCCGGAGTCGATTCGACCTCGAGCGACCCGCCGAGCGCTTCCGCGCGGGTGCGCATGATCCCTACCCCGAAGTGGGGGTCTTCATCTCTCACCGCGGCGATCCCCGAACCGCGGTCCTCGATCTCGACGCGCACCTCCGCCTTCGTCACGGTCACGCGGACGTGAGCCGCAGGCGCGCCCGAGTGCTTCGCAGCGTTCGCGAGGGACTCGCTCACGATCGCGTAGACCGCCTCGAGCACCGCCTCGTTCGACGCCTCGAGGTCGCCGTCGACCTCCACCGTGACCGGGAAGTGCCACCGGACGCCGAGGTCGCGCACGAGCGCGGCGAGCGCCGGCTCGGCCGAGGGTGGATCCTCTTTCGTCATCTCGAACAACAACTCGCGGATCCGCCGGAGATCGTCCCGGATCTCCCGTTCGACCTGTGCGAGCGCCTCGACGGCGCCCTCCGGGTCCGCGGCGATCCGGGCGCGGAGCGTCTGCAGCTCGAGGACGGCCGATGTGACCGATTGGGTGAGTCCATCGTGGATCTGCATCGCCCACCGGGTCCGCTCTTCGAGCATGAGCATCTCGACGGCATGACGAACCGTCGGGTGTCCACCTTGGAGCGGCTGCTCAGGTGGTCTCGTGCTGGTAGCGCGCACTCCTGCTCCTCGCGTGCGTCGTCCGGTCGAAGTCGTCGGTACTAGTTCGTTTTCGGGTTCGGGGGCGTCCGGCTTTACCCGTTGGGATGATGAACAGGGCGCCCCCGTAACCGGCGGGAGGCGGGTTGCCGACCATCCGGGCGGGACGGGATCCCTTGCTCGGGCGGTTTTCTGAGCCTGCCAGCCCTCGAAGTTGTCAATACTGCACTCAACTTCTATGGTGGTTGTGTATGAAACACCTGGGTCGCGTGGCGGCCCGGATGCGGCCCAGATGCGGCCCAGATGCGGCCCAGATGCGGAAGGAGCATACGGATATGGCACGAGCAGTCGGCATCGACCTCGGGACGACCAACTCGGTGGTCTCCACGCTGGAGGCGGGCGAGCCGGTCGTGATCCCGAACGCCGAGGGCTCCCGGACCACCCCATCGGTGGTCGGGTTCTCCAAGAACGGCGAGATCCTCGTCGGTGAGGTCGCGAAGCGACAGGCGATCACGAACCCCGACCGGACGGTCCGTTCGGTCAAGCGGAGCATGGGCGACAAGGCGTGGTCGGTCGACATCGACGGCAAGAAGTGGACCCCGCAGGAGGTCAGCGCCCAGATCCTGCTCAAGCTCAAGCGGGACGCGGAGTCATACCTGTCCGACACCGTGACCCAGGCGGTCATCACGGTGCCGGCGTACTTCGACGACGCACAGCGTCAGGCCACCAAGGAAGCGGGTCAGATCGCCGGCCTCGAGGTGCTCCGCATCATCAACGAGCCGACGGCGGCCGCGCTGGCGTACGGGCTCGACAAGGGCGATCAGGACCACACGGTGCTCGTGTTCGACCTGGGAGGCGGAACGTTCGACGTGTCCCTCCTAGAGATCGGCGAGGGCGTGTTCGAGGTCAAGGCCACGCACGGTGACACCAAGCTCGGAGGCGACGACTGGGACCAGCGCGTCATCGACTGGCTCGTCAAGACGTTCAAGGACAACCACGGCGTCGACCTGGGCAACGACAAGATGGCGTTGCAGCGGCTGAAGGAGGCCTCGGAGAAGGCCAAGATCGAGCTGAGCCAGGTCGCGGAGACCACGATCAACCTCCCGTTCATCACGGCCACCGCTGAAGGGCCACTCCACTTGGAGCAGAAGCTCACGCGTGCGGAGTTCGAGCGGATGACGGAGGACCTCGTCGACCGGTGCAAGGACCCGTTCGACCTGGCGGTCAAGGACTGGGGCAAGGACGTCTCGGCGATCGACCACGTCGTTCTGGTCGGCGGGTCGACGCGGATGCCCATGATCCAGGCGCTCGTGAAGGGTCTGACGGGCGGCAAGGAGCCACACAAGGGGGTGAACCCGGACGAGGTCGTCGCGATCGGCGCCGCGATCCAGGCGGGCGTCCTGCGCGGCGACGTGAAGGACATCCTGCTCCTCGACGTGACGCCGTTGTCGCTCGGCGTCGAGACCCTGGGCGGGATCGCTCAGCGGATGATCGAGCGGAACACGACGATCCCGACGAAGAAGTCGGAGATCTTCTCGACCGCCGCGGACAACCAGACGCAGGTCGAGATCAACGTCCTGCAGGGCGAGGGCGAGACGGTGCAGTCGCCGGGCGTCAAGTCGCTCGGGCGGTTCAACCTCGTCGGCATCCCCCCGGCACCGCGCGGCGTGCCGCAGATCGAGGTGTCGTTCGACATCGACGCGAACGGCATCGTGAACGTGAACGCCAAGGACATGGCCACCGGTAAGGAGCAGGCCATGACGATCACCGGCGGGACGGCCCTGTCGA
>JBKOZW010000105.1:0-5627 GCA_046726095.1 Actinomycetota bacterium | reverse complement strand
GGCCGGGCGAGAACCGCCCGGCCCGGCGCGTCGTATCCCGTGTAACCCCAACGGCAACCAACGGAGGTTTCCGCATGCGCAAGATCCTGGCGGGACTGGCGATGCTCGCGATCGTCGGCACCGCATGCTCCCTCGACCTGTCGGGCCAGTCCTCCGGGGCGTCGGCCGATGCGTTCAACGTTTCGTCGGCCGGAAAGGCCGAGCCGATCGAGATGGTGGTCCACCACGCGCTTCCGGCGGTCGTGAACGTCACCACGGATGTGTTCCAACCCGACCAGTTCGGCAACGTTCAGCAGGGAAAGGGCGTCGGGACCGGCTTCATCGTGCGTCAGGACGGCATCATCGTGACCAACTGCCACGTCGTGGAGGGTGGGTCCAAGATCACGGTCTCGACCTCGGCCGACAAGCCCACGCAGTACGACGCCCGCGTGATCGGCGGTGACTGCCAGCACGACCTCGCGGTGCTGAAGGTGGACGCGACCGGCCTCCCCACGGTGCCGCTCGGCGAGTCGGGGGCGCTCCAGCTGGGTCAGCGCGTCGTCGCGATCGGATACGCGCTCGCGCTCGAGGGCGGACCAACCGTCACGTCCGGCATCGTGTCGTCCCTGGACCGGACGATCACCGTGCCCGATCCGAGCTGCACCGTGTGCGAGAACGGTCGGCGCGTCTACTCGGACGTGATCCAGACCGATGCCGCCATCAACCACGGCAACTCGGGCGGCCCCCTCCTGAACATGGCGGGCCAGGTCGTCGGGATCAACTCCGCCGGTGACGATTCGGCCGAGAACATCGGGTTCGCGATCGCGATCGACGCCGCGAAGGAGGCGATCCAGCAGGCGATCGCCGATCCGCTGGCGGCGGCCGCGTACCTCGGCGTCTCGTCCCAGACCTTGACGCCGGCGCTCGCCGCCCAGCTGGGCTTCTCGATGGATGCAGGCGCCTACGTGATCGCCACCACCGACGGTGGCCCGGCGGCCCAGGCCGGCATCAAGGACGGCGAGGTGATCACCGCGATCGACGGCACCCAGGTGGCGACCGCGGACGACGTCGGCTCGATCCTCGCTGGGCTCCAGCCCGGCCAGACGGTGAGCGTCGACCTCGCGGCGCCGCGCGGCGGCACCCGCTCGGTCGACGTCACGCTCGGCACGCGGCCGCTCCCGACGCAGCTCCCGTGAGCCTGCGGGCAGGGCTCGCTGCGCTAGCCTTGCCCGCATGAGCACGCCCTTCGAGGCGGGGGAACACGCGCTCCTGCTCGACCAGCGGGGTCGCTCGTACCTGTTCGTGCTGCAACCGGGAGCCACGTATCACACGCACTCGGGGACGCTCGCACACGACCTCGTGCTCGGGCGATCGGAGGGAACCCGTGTGGAGACGGCGCGCGGGATGGTGCTGGTGGCCTTCCGCCCGCGGTTCGCCGACTACGCACTCAAGATGAAGCGCGGCGCGCAGGTCGTCTACCCGAAGGACCTCGGCCCGATCCTGACCTATGCCGACGTGTTCCCGGGCGCCCGCGTCCTCGAGGCGGGAACAGGGTCGGCTGCGCTGACGATCGCGCTCTGCCGAGCGGTCGGCGACGGCGGCCGCGTCGTGTCGTACGAGCTTCGGGAGGAACATCACGCCCAGGCGATCCGCAACCTCGAGGGCATGTTCGGCAAGCTCCCGGACACCCTCGAGCTCCGGATCGGCGACGTGGCCGATGTCGGGCGAACGGGTGAAAGCTTCGACCGATGTGTGCTGGATCTGCCCGAGCCCTGGGCGCCGCTGCCGGAGCTCCACCAAAGCCTCGAAGCGGGTGGCGTCGTGTGCGCCTACCTGCCCACCACCGGGCAGGTCCAGCAACTCGTGCTGGCCCTTCCGGCGCAGGGGTTCCTCCATGTCGAGACCTTCGAAGTTCTCCGGCGCGGATGGCACGTCACGGAGCGGAGCGTCCGTCCGGACCACCGGATGATCGGGCACACCGGCTTCTTGACCGTCGCGCGCCGGTTGTCCTGATCCGCATGGGCCATTTCTCCGACCGGTCCTAAGCCGTTCGACACGCGGTGCCGTAGATACGGAAAAGAAGGGTCTATGCACGGTCACGTCGGAACCGCGGTGTAGATTCGTGATCGCGGAGGAGACGCAGATGTCCGGACACGGCGAGCAGGTCGACGAGCTGCGATCGCAGGTCAAGTTCCTCGAGGAAGAGGTCGGTCTGCTTCGTCGCCGACTGACCAACGCGCCGCGCCAGGTGTCGATCCTCGAGGAGAAGCTCGTCGAGACCCGCGAGCAGCTCGCCAAGGCGATGGGGCAGAACCAGCGCCTGGCCGACGCGCTCCGCGATGAGCGTGACCGGATCGAGGCGCTCGCCGAGGAGGTCGAGAAGCTCAGCCAGCCTCCCGCCTCGTTCGGCGTGTTCCTGCGCGCGAACGACGACGGCTCGCTCGACGTCGTGACCGCGGGCCGAAAGATGCGCGTGATGCCCGCGCCGGACATCGAGACCGCCAAGGTCGTCCCCGGCTCCCAGGTCGTGCTCAACGAGTCACTGAACGTCGTGGAGGTCCTGGACCCGGACGGCGCCGGCGAGGTCGTGAAGGTGAAGGACCGTCTCGGCGACGATCGGGCGCTCGTCTTCGGGCGCGGCGATGAGATCCACGTCGCGTTCCTCGCCGGGCAGCTCCTCGAAACCTCGGTCCGCGCCGGAGACAGCGTCCTGTTCGACCCGCGCTCCGTCGTGATCACGGAGCTCCTGCCCCGCGAGGAGGTCGAGGAGCTCGTCCTGGAAGAGATCCCGGACGTCGGATACGAGGACATCGGCGGTCTCGAGGGCCAGATCGAGCAGATCCGCGATGCGGTCGAGCTGCCGTTCCTCTACGCCGAGCTGTTCAACGAACACGAGCTGGAACCGCCCAAGGGCGTGCTCCTGTACGGACCGCCCGGGTGCGGGAAGACGCTGATCGCCAAGGCGGTCGCCAAGTCCCTCGCGGAGAAGGTCGCCGAGCGGACGGGTCGGGAGGATGCGCGCAGCTACTTCCTCAACGTCAAGGGGCCCGAGCTCCTCAACAAGTACGTCGGTGAGACGGAGCGCCAGATCCGCGAGATCTTCCAGCGGGCCAAGGAGCGCAGCGAAGAGGGCCTGCCCGTGATCGTCTTCTTCGATGAGATGGATTCGATCTTCCGAACGCGCGGGACGGGCATCTCCTCGGACGTCGAATCCACGATCGTGCCCCAGCTCCTGTCGGAGCTCGACGGCGTCGAGACCCTCAAGAACGTGATCGTGATCGGTGCCTCCAACCGCGAGGACCTGATCGACCCGGCCATCCTGCGCCCCGGCAGGCTCGACGTGAAGATCAAGATCGAGCGGCCGGACGCCTCCCAGGCCAAGGACGTGATGGGCAAGTACCTCCACGCGTCGATCCCGGTCCATCCCGATGAGATCGAACGGCACGGCGGCGACGTGCAGCTGGCGTGCCACCGGATGATCGAGAAGACGGTCGAGCGGATGTACGAGGCCTCCGACGAGAACCGCTTCCTTGAGGTCACCTATGCATCCGGCGACAAGGAGATCCTCTACTTCAAGGACTTCAACTCCGGAGCGATGATCGAGAACATCGTCCGGCGCGCCAAGAAGGAGGCGATCAAGCGCTTCCTCTCCACCGGCGAGAAGGGGATCAAGACCGAGGATCTCCAGCACGCGATCCGGGACGAGTTCAAGGAGAACGAAGACCTCCCCAACACGACCAACCCGGACGACTGGGCCAGGATCTCGGGCAAGAAGGGCGAGCGGATCGTCTACGTTCGGACGTTGCTCGGCCAGGAGGGCGACGGTCGGCAGGTCGAGCGTGTGAGCGCCGGCCAGTACCTGTGATCCGCCCTCCCGAGTAAGGTGGACCCGTGGCGATCGCCAAGGTCATCGGCACGGAGACCGAGTATGGGATCGCGGCCGTCGGCCAGCCCGACTTCAATCCGGTCCTGTCGTCGTCGCTGCTGATCTCGTCGTACGCGGGCAGCCTGCGCAAGATCCGGTGGGACTACGAGGACGAGTCGCCGCTGCGCGACGCGCGTGGGTTCGAGCCGACCGCCGGCCGAGAGATCTCCGAGGAAGACCTCGGGTTGGCGAACGTGATCCTGCCCAACGGCGCGCGCTACTACGTGGATCATGCGCACCCCGAGTATTCAACCCCGGAGTGCCTGACCCCGCGCGATCTCGTGATCCACGACAAGGCAGGCGAGCGGATCCTCGAGCGATCTCTCGAGGTCGTCGCGGCCGAGATGCCGTCCACCCCGGCCCTGGCGATCTACAAGAACAACTCGGACGGCAAGGGCAACTCCTACGGGACCCACGAGAACTACCTGGTCGACCGGGCGACGCCGTTCGCCGACATCGTGCGGGATCTGACGCCTTTCTTCGTGAGCCGGCAGATCTTCACGGGAGCCGGCAAGCTCGGTCTGGAAGCACAGTGGGACGACCGTGGACGTCACGTCTTCCAGCTGACGCAGCGGGCCGATTTCTTCGAGACGGAGGTGGGCCTCGAGACGACCCTCAAACGCCCGATCATCAACACGCGGGACGAGCCGCACGCCGACCCGGAGAAGTACCGTCGCCTGCACGTCATCGTTGGCGATGCCAACCTCTGCGAGGTCGCGACGTTCCTCAAGGTGGGCACCACCTCGATCGTGCTCAAGATGATCGAGGACGGCTTCTTGCCGGACTTCACGCTCGTGAATCCGGTCGCCGCGATCCATGATGTGTCCCGTGATGTGTCGCTGTCGGCGCAGGTGGTCCTCACCGACGGACGTCGCATGACCGCCCTCCAGCTCCAGTCGGAGTACCTCGAGCTCGCACGCAAGTACGTCGACCGCGAGGACGACACCGCGGAGAACCGCGAGGTCCTCGACCGATGGGAGTACGTCCTGCAGGGTCTGGGCGACGACCCTGGTTCGCTCAGCGCTCAGCTCGACTGGGTCGCCAAGCTCCGAGTGCTCGAGGGGTTCCGTGAGAGGGACGGACTGCCGTGGAGCGACCCCAAGCTCCGAGCGATCGATCTCCAGTACCACGACGTCCGGCGGGATCGCGGGCTCTACCATCGCCTGGACCGCTCCGGCAAGGTCGAGAGACTCACGACCGACGACGAGGTGCACCGCGCGGTGATGGAACCGCCTCACGACACCCGCGCGTACTTCCGTGGTCGGTGCATCGCCAAGTTCCCCGACGCGATCGCGGCGGCGTCGTGGGACTCGCTGATCCTCGACACCGGCCGGGACGCGTTGCAGCGCATCCCCATGCGCGAGCCGTTGCGCGGCACGCGGACGCACGTCCAGGAACTTCTCGAGCTGTGCGACGACGCGGCCTCCTTGGTGGACCGGCTGACCGACTGAGCGCGGACCGCACCCGAAGTTAGGATGTGCACCCGGAAAGGAGCGCGCCCGTGCCCGAACAGGAACAGAAGCGGATCCAGAAGAAGGACGGCGGTGGGGCCGAGGACGACGCCGGTCAGGTGACCTCCTCGTCCAAGGCGAACGAGCTCAAGGAGGAGATGGACGACATCCTCGACGAGATCGACTCCGTGCTGGAGGAGAACGCCGAGGAGTTCGTGAAGTCGTACGTCCAGAAGGGCGGCGAGTGACCGACCGGATCGAGCTGCCGCTCG
>JBKOZW010000104.1:0-8154 GCA_046726095.1 Actinomycetota bacterium | reverse complement strand
CCTCGTCAGCGATGTCCTCGCACGGCACCCTGAGGTCGGCTTCGTTTCCAACGTCGATGATCGGATCCGCACGCCCATCGGGGGAGGTCGGTGGAACGCGCCGATCTATCGTCGCGTTCCACCCGGGCTGACGCGCAAGGGCCGCGTGCGCTTCGCGCCGTCGGAGGCGTACCGGATCCTCGCTCGGCACGTTTCCCCGGAGATCGTCGCGCCGTTCCGGGATCTGGTGGCCGACGACGCCACGCCCTGGCTGGCAGGTCGATTCGCGACCTTCTTCCAGGGGCAGGCGAGCGCGCAGGCCCTGCCGGTGTTCCTCCACAAGTTCACGGGGTGGCCCAGGGCCGGCTTCATCGATGCCGCGCTCCCCGAGGCACGCTTCGTCCATGTCGTCCGCGATGGGCGGGCGGTGGCGAACTCACTCGTCCAGATGCCGTGGTGGGACGGCTTCGGGGGACCGTCGGCTTGGAGCTGGGGTCCTCTCCCGTCACGGTACGAGGCCGAGTGGGCCGCGTCGGAACGCTCGTTCCCGGTCCTCGCGGGGCTCGAATGGAAGATCCTGATCGACGCCTTCGAGTCCGCCAAGGCCGCGCTGCCGCTCGCTCGCTGGCACCAGGTCCGGTACGAGGACGTCCTGGAGGACCCGAGGGGTCGGATCGAGGCGATCCTGCGGTTCCTGGGGCTCCCGTGGACCGACGGCTTCGAGCGCTCGTTCGAGCGCTACACCTTCGGCCGCGACCGCGCCAAGGCCTACCGCAGCGAGCTCGATCCTCGCGACGTCAAGGCGCTCGATACGTCGCTGGCGGACCATCTGGAGCGTCTGGGCTACGCCCTCGAAGACCACACGGACGAGGCGGTGTCGGCATGAACGTGCGTGTTCGGGTCATGGTCTCGTCGCTCGCCTTCGCCGCGGCCCTCGTCGGGGCCGGCCCGCGTCCGGTCCTCGCCGCGGAGCCGGTGCCGACCTTCGTCACCCAGATCGGCGGCGGCACGGCGGGGCACGCCGGCATGTACCCGTCGGGGGTGGACGTCGACCCCGCAGGCAACATCTATGCGGCCGACACGGGGAACAGCCAGATCGAGAAGTACGGCCCCGGTGGGACATTGCTCTGGCGGGAAGGTGACCGCGGCCCCAAGGCGCCGGGCAGGTTCGTGAATCCCCGAGACGTCGCGTTCCTGAACGGGAAGGTGTACGTCTGCGACACGGGCTACAACCGCGTGCAGGTCCTGGACGCGTCCTCCGGCGACCCGCTGGACGTGTGGCCGACCCGCTTCGGCACGATCATGGGGATCAGCGCGGGGGTGGACGGCTCCGGCGCCGACGTCATCCTCGTGACCGAGACCTCGGCGAACAAGGTCAGGGTGTACACGCCGGGCGGCACCCTGATCCGCTCGATCGGGGACGGGCCCGGGTCCGGGGCCGGGCAGGTCAACCAGCCGCGCGACGCGGCGACGAACGCGGCGGGCGACGTCTTCGTCGCCGACTACAAGAACAGCCGGGTGGCGGTCTTCGGTCCTGGCGGAGGTTGGATCGGCGCGTGGGGGGTCAACGGGACCAGCCCGGGCCAGTTCAAGCGCCCGTACGGCATCGATGTGGACGATGCCGGCGACGTCTACGTCGCCGACTCGAACAACTACATCCACCGCTTCGATTGGGACCCGGTCCTCGAGAGGGCCACGTTCGTTCGTGCTTACGGTTCTCCGGGCTCCGGCAACGGCAAATTCTCGATGCTGCGACGCGTCGCGGTCGCCAGCGGGAGCAATCCGGAGGTCTACGGGGCCGACCTGTGGACCTACAGGATCGAGGTGTTCGGGTCGGGCGGTGGTTGGCTCCAGACGATCGGCGACGATCCTCCCGCCACCGGGGCGTTCAACGAGCCGTACGGCGTGGCCGTCGACGGCGCTCACGTCTTCGTCACCGACATGGTGAACCAGCGCGTCGAGCGCTTCGCGAACGGCTCCTTCTCGTTCCAGCTCGCGTGGGGCGAACGCGGGTGGGGCGAGGGGAACCCGGGGTTCAACTGGCCCAAGGGGATCGCGCTCGGCACGAACGGTGGTTCGACGAGCGTCTGGGTGGCCGACACCAAGAACAACCGCGTGACCGAGTTCTGGCCCGACGGCACGCCCACGGGGCGTAAGTTCGGGAAGGTCGGCGCCGCCGTCGGGCAGCTCAAGTGGCCGTTCGACATCGCGTCGTTCGGGTCACGCCTGGTGGCCGCCGACTCGAACAACAACCGCGTGGAGCTCTGGGATCCCTCGGGACCAAGCGTCGTGTGGGCCGTGACGGGCGCGAACGGAACCCCCTTCTCGAAGCCGAAGGCGGTCGACGTGGCCGGCGGGCTCGCGTACGTCGCCGACACGCAGAACCATCGCGTCGTCGTGCTCGATGCGTCGGACGGTTCGTTCGTGCGGGCCTTCGGATCCGCCCAGCTGAAGAAGGCCGACGGCGTCGGCGTGGAGCCGAGCGGGGACGTGTGGGTCTCCGATTCGGTGAGCCAGCGGCTCGTCGAGTTCTCGTCGACCGGCACGTGGCTCCAGAACTTCGGCGCTTCGGGCTCCGGCCCCGGCAAGTTCAACAAGCCCTACCACCTGGACATCGAACCCAACGGCGATGGCACGTCGACGCTGTTCGTCGTGGACTCGTGGAACGATCGCGTGCAGGTTTTCCTGCTCACCGGATAGAAGCGGAGGGAACCCCCCATGAGACATGCCAGCCGTACGGCGTCGGCCCTTCGGATCGCGCTCCTCCTGAGCCTGGTCGCGGGGACGCTCGTCGCGGGATCGGCGCCGGCATCGGGCGCGCCGATCGCCGCATACGACGAAACCTTCGGGTTCAAGGGCCCCGCCGGGAACTACGCCTACGGCGGCGACTGGGACCCCACGACCAACACGATCCTGTGGGGGGACTACTGGAACTACCGTGTCAAGCGCTACACGATCGACGGCCAGAAGTGCACGGCCGCGCTCTGTGACGGCAGCCCCTTCGTCGTCACCACGACGAAGCCGGTGGGGCAGGCCGGCGGGATCGGCGCCCCCTACGACGTCGAGACGGACGTCACCGACCTTGACGGGAGCGGTCGCGCGTCGTTCTGGGTCGCCGACCAGGGGAACGAGCGGATCGTGGAGTTCAGCTACACGGGTCAGTGGCTCCAGACGATCGGTCTCGGCGGAAGCGGCACGGACGCGGCGCACCCCGGTCACAACTGGGCCCGCGGCTGTGGGAACGGGCAGATGCTGATCCCGACCCACATCTGGGTGAACCCGGACAACGCACGTCTCTACGTCTCGGACCCGCGGTGCAACCAGGTCTACGTCTACACCCACTCCGGTGACTTCCTGTTCCAGTTCGATTGGTCGGGGTGGAAGAACGCGACCGGGCTCGGTTCGCCCAAGCCACGCGGGATCGCGGGCGGGCGTGACTGGGACGGCGACGGTCAGGGCGACGTCTACGTCGTCGAGCACTATTACCGCTCGGTCGACGTGTTCAGCCGTTCGGGTCAGTACCTGGGGATGATGCAGCGGACCCTCGACATGAACGACCCTCGGGGTCTGGACGTCGACCCGACCACGGGTGACGTGATCACGGTCAGCGCGTACAAGCAGAAGATCTACAAGTTCGACTACCCGACCGGGAACCTGATCGCGTCGTGGAACACGGTCGACGGCGTCGGGGGCAGCACCAAGTTCGACTCGATCCGGTTCCCCGCGGTCGACGGCAACGGCAACATCTACACGGGCGATACATGGGGTGCGCGTCATCCCGACCCAAACACGGGGGCCACGTGGAGCGGGTACCGCGTCTACAAGTTCACCAGCGCGGGGGCTCCGATGTCCTGGGCGACCGGTTCGGAGCCTCCACCCGACGGCGGCTACAACCAGAACAACGGGGTCGCCGTGGCCGGCTCATCGGTGTTCGTGCTGGAGACGTTCGGACAGCGCGTTCAGAAGTTCGACACCTCCTCGTCCTGCCGGTCGGCGGGCAACTGCCCCGCCTGGCAGTTGGAGTTCGGTTCGCGCGAGCCGCCGGGTGCCAACTCGAAGGGCTTCGCGTACCCACGCGGGCTCGCGTACGGCGATGGCTACATGTGGGTCGGCGACTCCCGGGATGCACAGGCCTGGACGACCGGCGGTCAGTTCGTGCATCGCTTCGGGACGGCCGGGTCGGGCCCGGGGGAGTTCAAGGGCGGCGGTCTGGGGATCAATGCGCCCGGAGACGGCAAGGTCTACACGACCGACACGGGGAACTGCCGACTCCAGGTGTTCGCCGTGTCCGCCGCGCTGTCGCAGGCGAAGCCGGCCCCCATCGACTACATGGGGTCGTGTGGGAGCGCATCGAACCAGATGAGCGGGCCTCGCGGCATCGCCGTCAAGGGCACCACCGCGTGGGTCGCCGACGTCAACAACAACCGCATCGCGCGGTGGGACGTCCCCAACCGGACGAGCCTGGGACCCGTGCGACCCACGTGCGGCGGCGTCGCCCTGAGGCAGCCCACCGGCGTGGCCTGGGACCCGAGCGGGACCTGGCTCTATGTGGCGGATACGGCCAATAAGCGGGTCGTTCGGATGAAAGGCGACGGCTCCCAGTGTGAGGTCGTCACCACGGGGTCCGACACGCCCGCGGGCTTCAAGGGGCCTGACTACCTCGATTTCGACGCCCAGGGCCGGCTGTACGTGAGCGACAACAGTTACTACGTGTACCGGTTCACGATCACCTCGTGAGCCGCGACCGGCTCGCCGGACCAGGTCCTCGGGGCGACGGGGCGTCGCTCCCGGACGTCGTGCTGGTCGTTTTCGACACGGCACGGCGTGACCGTTTCGGCTGCTACGGGTACGGGCGCCCGACGACGCCGACGACGGATTCGCTCGCCCGCGCCGGCACCGTCGTCGACACGATGGTCACGAACGCCCCGTGGACGCTCCCATCCCACGCGAGCCTGTTCACCGGCCTCTACCCGTCGCAACACCGAGCACAATGGCAGACGGGCCGGCAGCTCGGGGGGGGCGTTCGCGTCACGATGGCGGAGTTCCTGCGTGCGGCGGGCTACGAGACGATCTGCGCCACGAGCAACGGCCTGATCTCGAACGGGACGGGCCTCGCCCGCGGGTTCGACGACCACGTGCACCGCTCCGACCTCGAGAACGGCTGGACCAGGAAGACGCGGCAGCTCGAGAAGGTCGTGATGGGTGGCGATGCCGGTGGCCACGCGATCAACGGGTGGTTGCGCCGGCGTCTGCCGTCGGTCCGCAGGCCGATGTTCCTGTTCGTGAACTACCTCGAATGCCACTGGCCCTACGCGCCCCCACGCCGCCTGCACCGGTTGGTGGGAGGCCCGCGCTTCGGGCCCGCCGACGACCTGCGTTTCCGCCTCTCGCTCGCGCAGCGGGTGGGTCCATGGGACGCGATCGGCACCGCGGACCCCGACACCCTCGAGGTCTACTCGGCGCTGTACGACGCGGAACACCGCAACGTGGACGAGCTCCTTGACGAGCTCCTCCACATCCTCGCCGGCTCCGGTCACCTCCGCGATGGTGAGGCGATGGTGATGGTGACGTCGGACCATGGCGACCACGTCGGCGAGCACGGCCTGGCGGACCACCAGGCGTCGCTCGACGACCACCTGATCGAGGTGCCGTTCGTCGCCTGGGGGCCAGGCGTCGTGCCCGAGCGTCGCGCCACGTCGATGTATGAGTTCGTCGACGTGCTGCCGTCGGTGTCGGCGCTGCTCGGCCTCGACCCCCCGGAGGGCGTCCCGGCCGGGCGCCGGACGGGACTCTTCGGCGCCGCCGAGTCGGGGGAGGACGGCGTCGCGTTCGCGGAGTGGCGAGCGTGGGCGCCGGAGGACCTCGCGCGCGTGAGCGCCCGTCACCCCCGGTACGACTTCCGACCCCTCGTCCGCGACCTCGTCTGCGCCCGAGACGAACGATTCAAGCTGGTGGAGCGCGGCGACGGGACGCGAGCGTTGTTCGATCTGGTGGAAGATCCGCACGAGGATCGCGACATCTCGGGTTCGCGGCCCGACGACGTCGCTCGACTCTCACGGGACCTCGAACGGGAACGCGCATCCTGGACCGACCCGACCTCGGCGGGGGGAGCCGATGAGCGCGCGCTCACGGGCCAGCAAGAGGACGAGATCGAACGGCATCTGGCCGACCTCGGCTACCTCTGACCCGGTCGTCTACGCGTTCGCCGAGAACCTCGCGTCGTAGGTACTCGCCTGAACCTTCGTGAGCTGGTCCACGGCACCCGACTTCAGCTCGACGCCGTGAGCCCCCATCGAGAGGTACCAGTCGAGCACCATCGTCAGGTCGCCTACGCGTTTCGTCCTGGCGGTCTGGAACGAGATCGGCCGGCCCAGCTTCCTCATGTGCGCGAACATCGCGTCGTAGCCGCCGGGCATGTGATCCGTGAGCCAGCTCGAGCGCATGCTGTTGTTCTGGAGGATGCACCGGCTGCCGAAGATCCTGCGGCAGGCGTTCATCACATGGTTCGTGAACGCGACCCGGAACCCGAACGTCCCATCCTGGTTGAGGTACTGCCACGGGTTGACCGTCAAGATCTGACGCGTGCGGTGCCACGCGCGGTGGGCCTTGACGGCGCTGCGCTCGGCACGCTTGTCCTTCCTCTTCGTGTACGAGCTCGCGAGCAGATTGTGACGCGTGCGCCGATCCTGCAGACCCCTGATGAACGGTTCGGCGTAGATCGTCATCGCGCCGGAGATCGTGACCGCCCGGATCGTGCCGTTCCCGTCGAAGGCTCGCGACAGCTTGGCCTGGAGGTGGGCGTACGCGCGCCTGTAGCCGCGCACCCACCAGCGTGGAACCGCCGCGGAGATGCCGTCGATCGGGTCGTGCATCCTCACGGTGCCGAACCGGCGTTTCGCCCATCGGGGCGCCTTCCGACCGGCGTCGATCCTGAGGCGGAGGACGTCGCCGCTGCCGCGGGCCTTCTGGATCAGGTTCCGGATCGATCCGAATCGGAACACGCTGCGTCGGGGCTCGAGATCGCGCCAATAGACGTTCGGTACGTACACATCGACGATCGAGGGAAAGAGCTTCTGCTGCATCCCCTGGCTCATGAGGCCTCTCGCGAGCGGTTTCGGGTTGGCGATGGCGTGCGGGGCGTTGAGCAGGCTCAGCGTCGAAACCAGCACGATCGCGGCGAGCAGGAGGGCTGCAGTTGACGTGCCGCGCCGAGCGCGGTTGCTCCTGCGGAGTTTCGGTGCGTGGGGCGGGGGGAACCGTCTACGTCGAGTGATCATCACGCCTCCGTGCGGTGTGGGCGGACGCCGTGAGTCCGCGCGCCGACAGGGATGGTCCTTGCTGGGTATCACCCCCCTGGGGTGGACGAGGGTCCGCGGGATCGACGCAACCGGGGGAAGCGGGTCCGCATCGGGATCCGACCCGGCCGGCTCGAGCGATCGATGGTCCCACCTTCTCGGTGGGCTCGGATGGCCCGTGACGGTACCAGCGGCACCGTCGACGCGCAAACGGCCGCCGACGATTCGATCGGCCCGGATCGTTGGCCTCGGCCTACGCCGAACGTCCTGCCAGGAACGGATGCCACCCGACCAGAATCCCCAGGGCCCCCGATGCGACGTTCCGCTCTCCGTGCCGATGTCTCTCAGCGGAGATCGAACGCACGAGGGGAAGCGGGGGGATGTCGATGCACCGCGGTCGTCGGACCGTCATCTGGGCGGTCCTGCTGTTGGTCTTGGCAGGCGCGATCCATGCAGCGACAGCCAATCAGACCTATTCGTTCTCGGGGAAGCTGGGTGTGAAAGGCCCGAGATCGGCGACGCACGTGTTCGATGTGCCGCATCCATCCTTGCTGGAGATCACGCTCGACCGATCCGATCCGACCGTCGAGATCACCGTGTCGCTCGAAGATCCCGGCGGCTCGGTGGTGGCGAGCACGCTGGCGTCGTCGCTCGATGCCGCGCCGCTCCAGTACGACGCCAAGACCGCGGGGACATGGTCGGTGCAGCTGCGGGCCAAGCATGGGTCGGTCGCGTATGACCTCCACGTCGGATTGCTCGACCCGAACTCGAACCCGATCGCCCGGGACGACCAGGCGAGCACCACGACCCACAGCGACGTCAGGGTGTCCGTCATCGACAACGACAGCGACCCTGATGGGAACACGATCGCGATCGAGTC